>NZ_FOER01000056.1:0-1077 GCF_900110805.1 Butyrivibrio sp. TB
GTCAACTACCCATCACCTAAAGGTAATGGGCTTGTAACTGCCCTGTGGTATGACGGATTACTCCTTCCACATTTAGTCGTTCAGCATTATTGCTAAAAGTGGCGTTACATCATAGGCACGTTGACACGTACCTGTACTACAGAGATTTACTCCGTAGCAACTGCATCAGGTACTAATAGTTCTATTCCCATACGATGCAGATTCATAGCTCCAATGCGGTCATCGTTAGATTTATAACCACAGTTTTTACAACAGAAAAGATGCATTTTCTTGTTGCGGTTAGTCTTTTCTGTATGACCACATTTAGGACAAGTTTGGCTTGTATAAGCAGGATTAACCTTTTCTACAAGCTGATGATGCTTTAAGGCTTTGTAAGATAGTTTCTGTTCTAAATCATAGTAAGGCCATGATACAGATACATAACGCTCTTTAATCTTGACTCTTTCAGTGGCAGAGCGGATACCTGTCAAATCTTCGATTACGAACAAGGTGCCATCGGGATTATTCTCAACGAGTGCCTTAGAGATACAATGATTTACATCCTGCATCCAACGGTTTTCTCGCTGACCGATAGCCTTAATTCGTTTACGGGATGACGGAGTTCCGACCTGCTGCAACTGTTTACGCAAAGCCTTATAATGGGCACGTTTTTGTTTAATAACATTGCCGTCATAGAATACAGATTTACCCTTACTATCGTATGTAGTAGCAAGAAACCTTATCCCACGGTCTATACCAACCACATTAGAAACTTCTGATTTATTAAGTTCAGAAATCTCATATGTTACAGGTATATGTAAGAAAAACATTCCATGTTTATTGACAAGTTTAGCTGTACCAAACTTGCAGTTACCAGTAAAACACCGCTCAAAACCTTTTTTGTAGAAAGATACCTTAATACGTCCATTTAGTGTATTAACAGAAAATATATCGTTCTTGTTATTGAGAGAATAATCTCTATTCCATACAAGGTCCAACTGAGGAAGTTTAAACACAGGCTTTATCCACTCTTTCTGATTTTCGAGAATGGTCTTGTATTTAGCAATAACTGTTCGTACACAAGATACTGCCATCTGA
>NZ_FOER01000054.1:0-1707 GCF_900110805.1 Butyrivibrio sp. TB
CAATGTCAGTAAGTTAAGAAGGATAGATGTTATTACTAGAACTGATAATTAGCATTATTATGGTCGGAATCGATAGTTAAAAATTATTTCCAAGCTGATATGAATTCACAAGTGACTTTTGAGCATGACAAATAAGCAGATGCAAATCTGCCGCTCACATAGTATTCTATTATTGGTATAATAGCTATTACTTGAATCTATAAGTAAAGCTAGACGGATTTCGGAATCTATGCTGACGGGCATATTTCCGATCGCGCCTGATAGGAAGCAAATTTTTTCCTATCAGGTTTTCTACATCAGGTGGATCTTCTCCAGCATGTAAGCTTAGAAAATAATGACATGCTTTGTAGGCAACAGAATAGTTGACTTGATATATGTGCTTTCCGCCTTTTTGAATGATTGTAACATGCCCCGTAATTATAGAGCAGAAATTGTAAAGAATAAGACGTGCCCAGATTTCCATTTCAATATATTTACGAGTTTTTGAATGGAAGTTAGCTGCACCAATCACATGTTTAAGCTCTCGGAATGAAGTTTCTACATTCCATCTGAGATTGTATAGATATTTGATTTCCTCCATTGAGAACTTATCAACCGGAAGATTGGTAATAATGTTTTCATATATATTTTCAGAGACTTTAAATCGGAGAACACGGAGAGATAATTGATACTCACTCCGCTCGCTTGGAGTAATGTAATCGAATTTTACTTCTGGACATATATATTTGTACTGTTCGGGCAATTCTGGATGTTGGCGTTTCTTTTTAGATTGACTCCGTGTAAGTATACGATTGATAGAAATATCGAAGCCATCTTCAGTAAAAATATAATCTGCACCAAGAAGTCTTTGAGTCTTTATGTCAGTGGCACGAATAAGGAAATATGCATTATGTTCAATTGCGTGCGCGAATACATTAAAAGAATGGAATCCTCGATCTGCTATAAATATAGGTTTTTGATCAGGGACATAGTGATGGCGATCAATAAGATCACATAAGGCTTGAAACTCATTTTTCTTTCTGATTGGTTGCACAATACAATCGGTATAGCGTTTTGATAACAGCTCAAACAGTGGAATTATATGTATTTGATTATAACCATTTGTAGTTTTACCATCTGGTGGGAAATATGACTCTTCATCCTTTGGATTTCTGGTAAAGGTGAAAGAAGAACCATCGGCAGCTAAAAGAAGATATTTACCCTTATAAAGTTTGTATGGGTATAAATCATTGAATGTATGTGACAAAAAAGGTAAAGCATCTGTAGACAATTTACATCTTTGTTGTATAAATGCAGAGTTAGTCGGTGTATTTACTTGAAATGAAAAATAATTAAGAAGCTCATCTTTAATAGTTCCCGCCTCCATTGATAGCATAAGATGAATTAAGGAAGAAAAATCAAGCTTTCTGTTTCTAGAAAAAAACTTGTCAGGATTAATAGAAAACTTTCCTGCATCTTTTGACATGTTAGAAATAATATTAAGTAGCGAATCTTTGACTTGTAGAGCAAATGACATTTTTGAACCTCCTTGAAATTGAAACAATGATTACATTGCTAATTTCAAGGGCCGCTCTAACTACCTCTTAAAAATCAATCAGTAGTTAGAGCGGCCGCATATTTGATTCACTATGTCAACTGTTTTATATAAAAAATGAGTTAGACCCTAAATAAAGAATCTAACTCGTGATGTTAACTAAATGACATTGG
>NZ_FOER01000052.1:0-1825 GCF_900110805.1 Butyrivibrio sp. TB
CCTCTCACACCACCGTACGTACGGTTCCGTATACGGCGGTTCAATCAACTTAACAAGTAACGCACCTATCGGTGTAGTAATCTAACATTGAGACTAATCCAAATGAGGTTAGTCTCTTTGTGCTTATAGCTTTCTGTACCCAGCCATTGTGTGCAAGTCTAGCATATCTGTCGCCATTGTAAGCGATTTTAAAAGCCGCCCATCTTGGCACATTAAGCTTCATCAAGTTCTTTGCCCTGTTCTTTGGAGTTTTCCAGTGCTTCCAAATACACATGCGAAGCCTGAATCTTATATTTCCATCCAATTTCTTGCAAAGTTCCTTCATGCTACCTAATTTGAAGTAGTTAACCCATCCTTTTATAAGCTGATTAAGTTTCTCAATCTTGTAACTGTTGCTGACGCCCCAACTACGACATGTTAGCTCCTTCATTCGTATCACAAACTTCGCTACTGATTTGGCATGTGGTTTCGCTTTAAACTGATGTGCTCTTGGATCAAAGTAGAATCCAAATCCAAGGTATTTTAATCCACTTGGTCTGTCCACTTTACTCTTGCTTATGTTGACCTTAAGCCCCAGTTTCTCCTCGATGAATCGAGAGATATTTCTCATGACTCTATTAGCAGACATTTCACTACCAACCATGATGATACAATCATCTGCGTATCTTACAAAGTTAAGCCCTCGCTTTTCCATCTCCTTATCAAGTTCATTCAGCATGATGTTTGCCAATAAAGGCGAAAGATTTCCTCCTTGTGGTGTTCCCACAATAGAGTCCTCGTACTCATCATCAATCATAATTCCACTGACTAGGTATTTTCTAACGATAGAAATAACATCACCATCTTTTATAGTTCTACCTACGATAGTCATAAGTTTATCGTGATTAACTGTGTCAAAGAACTTTTCCAAGTCAATATCTACAATCCAATCATTACCGTCATTCATCATGTCGAGCGCTGTTAGGATTGCTTGCTGGGCACATCTATTAGGTCTGAATCCATAACTGTGGTCATGAAATTGTTCCTCATAGATTGGTGTTAAAACCTGTGCTATGGCTTGTTGTATGAATCTGTCTGTTACTGTTGGTACTCCTAGGTTTCTGACACCACCATCAGGCTTTGGTATCTCCACTCTTCGTACTGGCTGAGGTTTATACTTTCTTGTCCTCAACTGTTCCTTGATGATATCGCCGTTCTTTTCAAGATGTTCTTTGAGTTCTGTGTACTTCATTCCGTCCACTCCCTCTGCACCTTTGTTTCGTACGACTTGCAGATATGCTCTGTTGAGATTATCGCTAGATAGTATCTGCTCCATTAGACTACTTGTGTCCATGCGTTCTTTCCTTTCCGCCTCGCTTGATTTGACCACCTTTCCCCGATTGGTTACGGCAGATGTTGTCATTTCTGCAATACGAGACATACTCAAACTTATTGATTGTTCACCCCTTCGCTCCATTTCCATTACAGAAACTTCTTCACTACTATGGGTTCGGCTGACTTCTCACAGTTCGTTGTTACTAGGCTAATGAAACCACTGTGAGACCTCCACGCTTAAGGCGCACGCTCTTTCTCTCCATATATCCGCCACATTTACTCTGCTACTACAAATGTGATAGTTATTAGACCTCGTTGTTCTTTGCCAACTTATCTCTCGTAGCCTAGCCTTATATGTGATTTCTGTCCGTCGGACCAGAGATTTGCTCACAGCTTCCTTCAGATTCCACCTCACGATGGACACCCTTGCTGTTCAGCTATACACTTCCCACTATCTGGGCGTGTTCGGGACTTTCACCCGTTAGAGCGCACCCATGGCGCGCAAACAAAG
>NZ_FOER01000050.1:0-5112 GCF_900110805.1 Butyrivibrio sp. TB
ATCAAATAACAACCCAACAGCCTGTATGAGCTTGTTATGCCAAGTCCTGCTCTTATGGCTATACTTGATCTGATAGCGCAGTAGCTGTCCAAATATCTGTGTCTCTCCATCTTGCTCTATCAAAAGAGATGGCAGCTCTATGTATCTTGCTGAATTATCTCTGTATGTCTTTGTGTATACCTTTACATAATTCATCTCTTATCCATCCATATAGATTGATTAACATATTATTTATAATACCATATACTATTCAATATGTGTATATAAAAAAGGTACTATATCTTGATAATATAGTACCTTTATACATAGTTTGATTATAAAATTATTACCTTATATAAATTTTTGCAGTATTCTCTTTTTCTAAATATATTCCTGATAATCCTTGTAATTGCGATGTTCCTCATAGCTGCTAGTAACAGTTCAACTACTGTGCTTAATTATAAAGAAACTATAACCGATGAGTATGAAGCCTGGGAAGAGGAGCTTGCTGAGAGAGAGAAGGCAGTGAAGGAAAAAGAGAAAGAACTTGGAATTGAATCAAAGAAGGATTTTAGAAACTCTTCTGAAGAGGAGTGATTTGTATATAAACGTTTGAGGGGGGATTTTTATCTTTTCACAAAAAAGACATATAAAGGGTATACTATATATATGGTCGTTGTGAGCCCTGTATAGTATACAAAGGAGGCAAAGACCCGTAAAAGAGGTCTGACTAAGGGAATGGATAAACTTAAGATTTTAGTAGTAGATGATGAAAGCAGAATGAGAAAACTTGTCAGTGATTTCCTGATAAAAGCCGGGTATGAAGTGGAAGAGGCCGGTGATGGAATGGAAGCTATAGACAAGTTTTTTGCTGATAAGAGTATATCTTTGATAATACTTGATGTGATGATGCCTAAGATGGACGGATGGGAAGTATGTCGCGAGATAAGAAGGTACAGCAAAGTCCCGATAATAATGCTGACTGCAAGGTCTGATGAAAGAGATGAGCTTCAGGGATTTGAACTTGGAGTGGATGAATATATATCTAAACCATTCAGCCCTAAGATTCTCGTTGCCAGAGTTTCGGCTATACTTAGAAGAAGCTCTCAGACGTCTAATGAAGATTCTATCGAAGAAGGCGGTATCATTATCAACAAATCTGCTCATATTGCTTCTATAGATGGTAAACCTATTGAACTATCTTTTAAGGAGTTTGAACTGCTTACTTATTTCCTTGAGAATAAAGGAATCGCACTTTCGAGAGAAAATATTCTGAATAATGTTTGGAATTATGACTACTTCGGTGATGCAAGAACCATAGATACTCATGTAAAAAAACTAAGAGCAAAACTAGGAGATAAAGGCGACATGATAAAGACTATTTGGGGGATGGGATATAAGTTTGAGGTATAGTTATTATGAGTGATAATAACAAAAACAAAATAAAAAGACCGCTTCGCCGTGACTTCATGCTTATCTTTGTAGTACTTTTAATAGGCATGGTGGGCGGCGTTTTGCTTTTTAATAATATATTACTTGAAAAATATTATATAAATGATAAAGCTAACGTAATAACTATAGCTTATGAAAGCGTCAATGATGCGATGAATTCAGGGGACATTACTTCGGATTCTTTTAACATAGAACTGATGAGGATATGTGAGCGCTATAACATTGATGTTATCGTTGCGGACGAAAATTCGAACATCGTAAAATCGTCATCTCCTGACTATTTTTATCTTCAGAAAAAACTATGGGCTAACATGCTGGGGTTATCTGAATATAGTGACAATCCGACGATACTGATTCAAAAAGACGATTATATTCTCCAAATAGACACAGATGCAAGAACAGATACTGATTATATGGAAATGTTCGGCTTTTTGGATAACGGAAATGTATTCATGATAAGAAGTGCGCTGGAAGGAATTAAAGACAGTGTACGAATTTCCAATACTTTTATGACTTATGTAGCGATAGGAATTCTTTTGATCGGGGCGTTATTATCTTTTTTCCTGGCAAGAAGGATCACTAAACCAATCAGTAAACTTACTGAAATCTCAAATAGGATGAAGGAACTGGATTTCGATGCAAAATATACGAGCAAACATAAAAATGAGCTTGATCTTCTGGGAGAAAATATAAACGAACTTTCGGAAACGCTTGAAAAAACGATACGTGAATTGAAGACAGCTAACCTGGAATTGAAAAAAGATATTGAAACCAAAGAAAAGATAGACAAGATGAGGAGTGAATTTCTTGCAAATGTTTCTCACGAGCTCAAGACTCCTATTGCACTGATCCAAGGATATGCAGAAGGACTGCAGGATGGAATAGCAGATGATGATCCTGAAAGCAGGGAGTTTTACTGCGATGTAATTGTAGATGAAGCGGGCAAGATGAATAAGATGGTCAAACAGCTTATGACGCTCAATGAGCTGGAATTTGGCAAGAACAATTATAATCTTGAACGCTTTGATATAGTAGCGGTTATTCAGAATTATCTCAAATCAGCCGATATATTAGCGAAGCAGAAAGATGTCACTGTGCAGATAGAGGATTCTGAACCGATATATGTCTGGGCAGATGAATTCAAGGTAGAGGAGGTACTTCAGAACTATTACAGCAATGCTCTAAACCATATAGATGGAGACAGGATAATAAAGATAAAATTCAAAAAAGGTGACGGAGTAGTTAGGGTATCCGTCTATAATACTGGAGACCCAATTCCTCAAGATAGTATTGAACATCTCTGGGAGAAGTTTTATAAAGTTGATAAAGCAAGAACCAGAGAATACGGCGGAAGCGGCGTGGGTCTGTCGATAGTGAAAGCTATCATGGACTCAATGGGACAAAGATATGGAGTTGTGAATTGCGAAAAAGGTGTTGAATTCTGGTTTGAGCTTGAGACCTGCTAGATATGTTCATGATTTGATCAGATATGAGTAAGACACTACAGAAGACAGTTTGAAATATTAACCATAAGATTTGGCATTACTGAAAACATTGGTACCTGAACAAAAGTTGTGATAGCTCATGAAAGTAGGAACAAGAAAATGAAGAGATTATTGTCCAAAATATCATTGATCATAATAATTCCATCGGTTTCTCTGTTTATGTCTGCATGCGCAACAGATGATACGATTCCCATCTCAAAAGAAGAGAACAAAGAGGAATACGATCAAGTGACAACCTATGCAGCAGAGCTTCTTATGAAGTATTCGTACAATGTAGTGGATGATCTGACTTATGTGGCTATCAAGAATTCTGATAAAGGTCCTTACTATGATGAAAAAAAGACATCGGATACTACCAATGCTTTTGCCGATATGGCGATTGAGGCTGGTGAAGGGCAGACTACAGAAGTGGTTGATGCAGGTAATACAGAAGCGGATGATCCTGATGCTGATAATATTGACCAGACAGGAAGTGATATTGATGTTCCTGAATCCGGAGATGATAACATTGTTGCAGGTATAGAAGACGATAATACTGATACAGACAGCAGTACAGATGTTTCTATAGATGTATCTGGTGGTCAGGGAAATGATGACGGATCTGACAAAGGAACGGACCAGGATGACAGCGGGTCTGATCAGCAAAATACAGTAGAAACAGTAGCTGCGGATGATGACCTATCTGATCTGGATTCTGAACTTGGTGGGCTTAAACTTTCATTTAACGGTTATTCGGTTATGAATGCCTATCCTTCATCGAGTGCACAAGGCGGTGTAGTAGCAGGAGATGGAGAAAAAATACTAGTTCTTAATTTTGGGCTTAGTAATCCTACTTCATCAGCGATATCACTTAATATACTCAACAGAAATGCGACTTTTAAAGTAAGTGTAAACGGTCAGAATGTAGGATACACAAAAGTTACAATGCTTATAAATGACCTTAGCAGCTATGTAGGAACAGTATCATCCGGATCGGAAGAACAGCTTGTGCTTCTGGTTGTGATTCCATCATCACAGGCATCATCCATAAGCGACATAACAGTAACTGCGGCTATCAATGGTAAGACTTATACAATAAAGCTGGAATAATGAGATTGGTATAATAAAACTGGAGTAAAAAATAATTTGACTGAAACTTCGCACTTGCCAAACATACGCCACCCTTTGAGACAGTGCCGATGCTGATAGTTTATAATGCATTTTCATATCTTGAAGGTGTTATAATTCAGGGCATGATATCTGGATTTTTATATTCTAGGGTCTGAAACTCGCTTCGCTCAGACATGCAGACCCTAAGAAGAATATAAAAATCCATCTCTCATGCTCCTGAATTTTATAACACCTTCAAAAGATATGAAAATGCATTATAAACTATCAGCATCGGCACTGTCTCAAAGGGTGGCGTATGTTTGGCAAGTGCGAAGTTTGAATAATTTAACCAGAATAAATGATAGTGATAATATGCAGTGGTGATATTTGTGAAAAGAGGAAGCTGATCATGAATGGTTTCCTCTTTTGTGATATAAAATAAACGTAAAAATAATTGTTGACGTTAGAGTATTACTGTCATATAATCAATTTCGCTGTCGCAGAGAGCTTGTGTAATAACGAGCAGATTGCTTTAATAAATAGTATCGAGCCATCCTTGAATGAGCTGATATGAAATAAAAAAAGCAGTTGACAAAGAAAAAGCGAGAGAGTAAAATAATAAATGTTCCGCCAAAAACGGAACGTGCAAAAATCGAATAGATTTAATGCAAAAGCACTTTGACAACTTAACAGTAATGCAACCCTGAAAATTCCAGTTCTTCTTTTGAAGAAGGACAGAATGTTCAGAAGAACAAAAACCAAAAGTAAATTTTTGATGGTTTAGCCACCATCAAGCTGTTAGAAATAACAGTGGAGCAGAATTATTCTGATTAAGTCAGCATAAGTCTGAACCGGCGAACTCGGAATCACGAAGTGATTCCAAGCGTAAGAAGATCATTTATGATCTTTGTCGCATTTTAAAGTGAGAGTTCGATCCTGGCTCAGGATGAACGCTGGCGGCGTGCCTAACACATGCAAGTCGAACGGAGTTTAGCGCTGATGAAGCTTCGGCAGATTCTTGTTAAACTTAGTGGCGGACGGGTGAGTAACGCGTGGGTAACCTGCCTCATACAGGGGGATAGCAGTT
>NZ_FOER01000049.1:0-5130 GCF_900110805.1 Butyrivibrio sp. TB
TCGACTTTAAACATAGTAAAATGTACGTTATTCGAATCCATTATGAACCTAATTAATTGCGGTAGCGATCCACCTAATTTTTTCGCGCTTACGTTAAATCTGCTTCAGTATCTTCTTTATAGCCGTAACATATCCGGTTTTATATACTGGATAACCCTTTTCCTTAACTCGTCCCTGCTCGTCAGTAGCCCAGCCACGTTCCTTGAAAAATCTCTCAGAAACAGCATCTCTTAAAGCGTTGATCTCTGTTTCGGTCAGATCATCAAGTGCTGATACTACAACCACATCGGAGTTTGGAGAAGTGACGTTTTTCTGATTACGCATATCTATGGTGATGCAGGTCTGATTCTTGAGCATGTTATTTTCGTTTCTAAGTTTCTTGTTCTCAGCTATTATCATGCCTACAAGAGCTTTGACAGTTGGTTCAGCGATCTGTGATAGTATCTCATCATTAAGCGTTGTTACCGCCTTTTTCTTGGGCTTTTTGGTGGTTGTATTAGAATACTCAGCCCACCTACTGATAAGGAGTCTGTAAGGCTCTGCGTTTTTGTTACGCAAAGCCTGCTCACTTAAACCGCCTTTCTCAGCCATAAGTCCTGCAATAGTACCAAGAGAAAAGTCTTTCACATCTGATTCACTCTGTTTCCTGCATACTTCATGCACAAGAGTGAGTGTTTTCTTCTTTCTGCTAGTAGCGTTCTCGCATAGCTGTTCGTATAATTCGTCTGGATGTATATTACTCATTCTATTACCTCTCAAATTAGGCATCATTATTAGTGGATAGAAGTTTTAAAGGTGCGTCATATCTCATGATTTTCAGTTCTTTTTCAAATTCGTTGTAAATGCCGATTTCTTCAAGCTTTTTTCTGCCGATAGCGTAGGGAATTGCCTCCTTAAGGCTTCCAGCTCTTTTAATAAGCAGCCTCATAAACTGATTTCCTGCAAGGAGCTGTTCTTCCTCGGATAGAGTGAACATCACTGGTTGCTTTTTGTTAAACATCAGCGTCATGTCTATTATCTGTGATCTTTTCAGTAAAGCCTTGCTTGCATCTGTCTCAGGGAATAATTCTGCTCCGTTACATATTGCTTGTAACTGATGCATTTCGTCAGCTTCTGCTTCAAGTAGGAAACCAACATCTTGAACTGTTCCAACAGGTACTAGCTGTGTGGAACTTGAATCATTGTCATTACCACTTTTGGATATCTTTTGGCATTTATCAATAAGCCTAAGTGTAGCGTTTAGGTTGTTTGCTATATCATCGCCCTTTTGTAGTTCCTGTTGTAAGAGCTGTTCATATTTAAGGAGTTCTTCGTACTGTTCAAAGATTTCCCCATGCTGTTCAACTTCGTATTTACTGTTTTCAAGTTCCTCAGATTCTTTCTGATATCTGGTAACTCTTTTGGATGTTTCAGACATCTCATAACTTAATACATTGAAATGATTTACAAGTCCCGGTAAGAAGGCAGGGCCTGTGATAAACCATCTGCAACGGACACAGTTATGAGCAGGGTATCCCTGTACTGGGCCGTATGTTACCTTGTCAGTATCATCATTCACATAAGTACCGCCTGTATCGCATCCAAAGCACCCTTTAGGGCATATTCCTTTGTCGGACATAACAATGCTTGCCTTTGACTTTTGAGCGCTTAAAACAGCGTCATACGCAGCCGTATCATTAACAGCAGTGCCTATTTCTAACTGCTTATACTTCGCGTCTCTGATAAACCTCTCAAATGATTCCTGATCCTGCTTTAGTATCTCTGTATCAGCTTTTTTCATGGTATCAGTGATGTAGGAGATACCCATTTTTGTGTAATACAGAGTCATAACAAGCCTTGCGTGGCCTGCTATGCACTTGGAAAGAACAGGCATAGGGACGCCGCCTTCAAGAGCAAATGCTGTGATAAGAGATACTCGAAGCGAATGAAGCGGATAATAAGTAGTTCTTTCTGAATCCTCATGAACAAATTTTAGATTTTGTTCAGCTTCTGTAGTAGCATTCTGATTCACTTTTTGTTCAAGACATTGGAGCAGTTTGTACCACAAAGGTTTTTCTAATGCCCTCCGTCTTAATGGTAGATGTTTATTTTCACTTGCAGCATCTCTGAACAGGAAAGTAGCCGTTCCCATGGCTTTTAGGACTTTTACGTCTTTTGCGTGTCCTAATTGAGTTACCGTCAATTCAGTCCATGCAGTAGGTCTTGAGATGGGATTGTACTTTTTCTGCCAGTCTCTTAACTTAGCAAGCCAATACTGCATTTCCTCATACTGCCAAGGCATGTTGTAGCCTTTATCAGCTTCGTCTTTGTTGATGTCCGCAGTTTTATTGGTGTTAATGAAAAAGCCTGTCATTTCGAGGTTTGTAGTAGGATCAATAAACTTTCTCAAAACACCTTTTTCACAAGGCTTTCTTTCTGTTCCTTGTGATAAAGGAGAATCATTTTTGACCCATTCACCATATTTATACTTATCCTTCTGAACATATTTGAAAGTATCCATTTCACCGCTATCAAGCATTCTTGCCTGATATGTGCGGATTGGAAGCATCAGCTTTGTCAATAAGCAGATAGTCCTTGCAGGACACCACATTTCGTAAACATATTCGCTACATCCCTTTGTTTTGATCTCATAAGGTGATGCTTTTCTTTTTCTGAAAACACAGTCAGGATCATTCTTATCAATCAGATGTCTGTCAACAATAAACCAGTCACCGCCAGACGTACGCGAATTAGTAAGCTCCTGTGCAAGTGTTAAGTCTCTAAAGCAGGTTGCATCAGACGGAACTAGGAGATTACGAAGTTCCTTTATGTAGCGATAAGGCAGTACATTCTTATCTGATTCGCTTCTGTTAGAACGGTCTACATGGTCTGGCAAATACTGTTCTAGCGGATTATGAAACTCGGCAGGTATCAGCTTCTTGCCATAATCATCTTCAACAGAAAACTTTTCTTCAAGTATCCAGTTGATAAAAGCAACGAGCTTTTTAGCCTCTTTCAAGGCATTGGGTTGACTTTCTCGTTCAGAATAAAGAATTTCATAGAAATCAGGTGCTTCATAGGTCTTTGAAACAAATTCTTGAACTGAGCGTGTCAGATTCATTGCTATTATGTATTTTTTAAAGAAGTTGGATAAAGCATCTAATGCTGGTGCTTTTCCTCTAACTACTGTTTTTATCCATTCCTCAGCATAAGCTTTCCATTCGGCAAGGGCTGGATCATATTCAAGTAGCCATTCAAAACTCTCATTCGTGGTTGTTCCATGGCAGCGCATTTCAATTTCACGCTTCTTTGCTGATTCCTGTAGCTTTTCAAGTCTAGCGTAATCTTTTGGTGTGAGTTTATCTCCTTTAAACGGTCCGTTTTCAGCAAAAGTACGAAGCCAGCCCATTGTTGCAGAAGCGCTTACGCCATATTCACGCTGGATATCCATGGATGTTTTGCCATTACACACCTCCTCGATAACCTTATATTTAGTCTTGTTGTCGTATCTAGCCATATACTATTTCTTCCCCATTATGTATTTCTTTGTTTTTTTCTTTTCTTCCTCATACCATGAATCTATCTCCGTCTTCATTGGAAGCACCATACCTTGTTCCAAGGAGCTTGTTGCTTGGCTGAGAGCACTTGTAACTTCTGTAACTGTAGGCTCAGTATAAACATTCTGTGATTCTTCTGACTTATGGTGCATAGCAACCTGTCGTACTTTCTTGTCTATGCCTGCATTTTTCATTCTTTGACCATAAGAATGTCTGTGACCATGATTACTTGTTCCATTAAACTTTGATACTTCAAGCCCTATTGTTTCACAGGCTTTATTGTGTGCTTCTGTTTGCGTTCTTATAGGCATCATTTCACCTAGATATCTTGGATCAAAAGACACAAACGCAAATGGATGGGTGTCCTTAATGCCGTATCTGATTCGTTGATGCAAATACTTTTTCCATACATACATGAACACATAACCCGCTTCTCTTGGAAACCAATAAACATTCATGTACATATTGTCCTCATCATCAAGTCTTGGATTCTTCCATCCTGCAAACCTCTTGTTTGAAGAAGCGTACTGATTGCGTGGTATAAGACCATATTTTAGCTTCAGGTATGATGCTCTGTCTGTTACATATTTACCGGTGCTTGGATTTTTGAAATCATGAGGAGCCTTCCCCTCTGATGGGTGATAAATCCTTACTATTGCCATGTCCGGATCTTCTGGATCAGGGATAACATCCTGCACCCATAAATGAAAAGGCTCACTATGACGCAGACCTCCGTAATGCATAAGTATAGTGATTGCTATGTCTCTCCAGTTATAACCATCTATTAAATCTAATTCATAGCCCTTGCGTGTTTTCTTAAAGCCTTCTCTAAGTAACTTCTCTATCTTGTCCTCTGGAAAAGCCTTTGTGCCATTTCTTACCGCATAAGGGTTTTTGTGGGTTACAACATTTCTTACTGTTTTAGCCGTTTCAGAAATGTCATGGATATCATCAAGGTGTCCCAAGAATGAGCGCTCACTTCTGTTGATCAGAGCCATATATTTAAGACGTTCCTCATACCTTGTGGCTTCTCTCCAAGGATTAAGCTGTTCCGTCTTGTAGTTGATATACAGCCAGTCTGAGAAGTCGCTTAATGATGATAGTAGGGTATTGGCTGTCTGTGCCTTTTTGGGAAGCCAGTATAAACCCGAAGGATCATTCCCTTCTTCATCGATAGTGCCTGAATATATCGCTTCTGCAAACAGTTCAAAGAAGTCTTTAGCAGATACATAGTTGTTGGGATTGGCATTCATGTAATCAAATAACAACCCAACAGCCTGTATGAGCTTGTTATGCCAAGTCCTGCTCTTATGGCTATACTTGATCTGATAGCGCAGTAGCTGTCCAAATATCTGTGTCTCTCCATCTTGCTCTATCAAAAGAGATGGCAGCTCTATGTATCTTGCTGAATTATCTCTGTATGTCTTTGTGTATACCTTTACATAATTCATCTCTTATCCATCCATATAGATTGATTAACATATTATTTATAATACCATATACTATTCAATATGTGTATATAAAAAAGGTACTATATCTTGATAATATAGTACCTTTATACATAGTTTGATTATAAAATTATTACCTTATATAA
>NZ_FOER01000048.1:0-5147 GCF_900110805.1 Butyrivibrio sp. TB
TATCAACGTCAGTGACTTCAGGAATCGCGAAAGATTTCTTGCGTAGACGTTTGACAGCAGTAGAAAACGAAGAATTAGGAATTCCATTTGCTTGACAAAACTGAGAATCGGATAGCCCGCTCTTTCTGCAGTCCATAATGAGTCTGTACCATTCCTCATCTGTTCTGCGAGGTTGTGGTTTCTTTGGATTCGACATAACAGCTCCTTCCAAGTCGTAGTGAAATGTTCATCATTCGACTTTAAACATAGTAAAATGTACGTTATTCGAATCCATTATGAACCTAATTAATTGCGGTAGCGATCCACCTAATTTTTTCGCGCTTACGGATTAACAAATGGATAATAAAAAGACTTTAGAACTAATAAGCGATATTATTGCACTGCTGAATTCAGAAGAATATGACGCTACCATTCCTGCAATTGCGGAGTCTTGTAACATACCAATTGAATATGTTCGCAAGTTCATCCTTCAATTGGTCAAAAATACCATCTTATCCGCTTGTGTTACCGGAGAAGACCCTGCTTCATACAATTCAGACAATAATTTCATTGATGAATATTTAGATGATGAAGAAGGTGTATCAACAAATCTCCTTCAAGGAAAGTATGATCATTACTTATGGTCTATAAAGCTAAAAGTACTGAGCTTAGATGAGGATCAATTACTTGGATTAACTGCCATTGAATATGGTGCCATTCAATCTTTGGGCGAAACCGACACTTCTTTTAGACATGGTGCTATTTATGAGATAAAAGATAATGTAACAAAAGTTGAAAAAAATATTCGCAAAAACCAAGAATTAATTCAAACTGCAATCAATAACCATACTGCAATCTCTTTTAGTTATAAAAACCGTAAAGGCATAATAGAAAACCATATTGGTTTTCCAGTTAATCTTGCAACGAGCATTGCTGATAACTGGATTTATTTCGAATTAGCAAATAACAATAGTACATACAGACTGGATCGAGTAACCGATACTATTAAAGCTGTCAAAAATTTTGGTCCTTTTCCTGAAATTGAAGAAAACCCGAATAAAAAGTATATGTGGGGTTCTTATTTTCATGAAGACGCTGCGCCAGAGCATGTTAAAATAGTAATCTCCGACACTAGACCTAACATGATTCAAAAAATACAAAATGATATCCGCCATCGTAAAGAACTATGTTCTTTTTACAAACAAGGTGACGTCTACATCTACGAAGACGATATAATAGGCATTCCAGAGTTTCAAAGGTGGATACGAGGCTACGGCTCCTCCATCCAGGTTATTGAGCCCTCATATCTGCGAAAAGACATCATCGATAAAGCACGTAAAACTCTTGCTCTATACGAGTCAGCTGAAGCGTGGAAAAACTTATAGTCCTATGTTGGAGGAGTTATTTCAACTCCTCCGGCAAAATTCCCAGGAAATAATTTTCAAGATGATCCCAAATTTCTTCACTTCTAAATCTATTTTGGAATAAGAACGTCAACATCTTAACAGATATTTCATGTCGCTTTCCTACTGCTTCCAAAAGCTTATTTCTATAAGCTTCTGGCTTATCGCGTACAATCCTCATATTCTTTGTCTCATTAACATAAATATAAATCTGGCTGTTTGTTCCACCAAGTGATTTAAAGCGTAATACTCCAAAAGCTTCCAAAATTCCTAAAACAGTAAGTATCTCCTTGGTTTTATTGCTATTACTTTCATTAGTCACATACATCTGTCTTTCAACTGTCTCTTCTTCAATAGTTCTAAAACCTTTTTCAATCCAGTAAATGAAATCTCTAGACGCTGGATTAAACTTATAAATAACTCTGTCGTTCTTCAGAGGTCTTGCATCATATAAACGACTATTCATCCCCCATGAAAACGATTTTGAATAAGTTGTAATCGCTGCAAGAGTTACTCTTACTATGTTCTCAGCTCTATAAATGCTTATTCCAGCATCTTCGGAAATATATTTTGCCAATTCATCTTCAGACATAAACTTATTGTTTCTAACTGAATAGTTTATTGCCCCTTTAACAGCATCAAGAATCTTGCTATATACTTCCCTGTAGTGTGGTTCAAAGCTTATATCTACTGACATCGCTGTTGAGAACTTATACTGACTATTAAAAGCAAGTTCATCACTTCCTGTATAAAGCAGATACTTAAACTTTGGATAAGACATTTTATCTTCATAATCTGCTTGCCATATCTTCTTTAAATTCACTTCACAAACATTGAGCTTTTCATTCTTAAGTACAGCACAACTTGGATAACGAGTGTTTAATTTCTCACGCACCTCTGGCTCTATCCCCAGGAAACCATAGGCAAAAATTGGTACCGGACGCATCCTAAATGGTGTCATACCTCTATTCTCATAATCTTTCTGAATAAGAAGCATTGCCGTTTTAACTTTATTTACAATCTCTTCGTCATTTACCATGGGGCTTTCAAAGATATATGAAAAGCTTTCTGTATCAATAAGCATTTCATTTCTCTTTTTAGTATGATAATTCTTTTTGTCAGAGTATCTATAGTCTTCATATAACTCCAAGATTTTCTTCATCACTTCCACAAGTTGTCCCTTATACAACCTTGAAAGTCCATGAAGACGATTGATATGCTGAAAGTCATTGCTCATATGCTCATAAATTGCATGTCCATCTATATCTTGATCCCTAGCAGCTCTTCCTATCTCCTGCATATAATCGCATACATTACCAGTTGGAGCATAATGAGATACAACAGCAATGTCAGGAATATCAATACCCATTCCAAAGGCTTTAGTAGCAAGCATGATAAGCTTCTCACCACTTAAAAATGCCTGGAAGTTAGCATTCTTGTCATCCGCAAGCATCTGTCCATGATATTTTGCTACATACTCAGATAAGTTTTCCTTGTAACAATAAGTATTAAAACGCTCAATAAGTGCTACTGTCGGAAAGTAGATTAGGGTTTTTTGATTTCTCATTAAGCTATTTCTAATCATTTTAACCATCGCATCAAACTTATCTAGCTCATACTCAGTCCTATTGTGTTTTGCCTCAATCTCATTAATCTCAATAGAAATGTTTTCTCGCCTTAAATATCCTAAATATGTAATCGGATCAATCATATGAAGGCTATTTAAAGTCTCCTTGTACATATCCTCATGCCCACCATAAATAGCTGTAGCAGTAAATGTAGCAATAACAAAAGACATAGGATCCTCTTCTGCTTTTCCCTGAGCTGTACGAAGCTTACTTACATGGTCTCCAAGATACCAATAATCTGGTCTGAACTGTTTGCCCCATGTAGTCACAATATGAGCTTCATCAACAATAATCATTCCGATTTTTCTTGTACCAATAAGAGATTCAATTCCGCTACGTCCCATTAATGATTCCGGAGAAAGGTACAGAATACTTACCTCTCCGCTTTTAACTTCTTCTAATATTTCTTCCTTTATAATTGGAGAAATATCTGAATTGATAGTCCTAGCCCTCATATATCCCCTATCATTAAGAGCCTGCACCTGATCATTCATCAACCCAATCAATGGAGTTATAACAATAGTAACTAGATTATATTTCTCAGCCAGATACATTGCTGGTAATTGGAACATAAGAGACTTTCCAGCGCCAGTTGGTGCCGTAACAAAAATATCTCTTGCATTTTTGTGATTTACACAATTTTCAACCTGTGAAATCATATCGCCAATAATCTTTTCCTGTGATACGTCAATTACTTTCTTTTCACCCTTATCCAACGCATCCAAGTCATAGTTCTTAATGCTACGGAAATTGGTATAACCCCAATACTCCTCCAATAATTCGTTCACTCTGGGATACGAAATGATCTCATCATAGCTAGTATGCCGAGAAGAAAGCTCTACTTGCTGTTCAACATACTTCCCAAATGAGACAACTTCTATTTTTTCATTCTTCAAGTCATATTCTTCAAAGTTATAAGAGCATACATATCCATCATTACTCTTGCAAAAATTACTGTAGATATACAGATAATCATCAATATCTGCAATCTCAGTATCCACCGCTGATTCGTCATCAAAATGTGCGACTAACGACTTCGCAATCTCATCATCAATGAGAACGTCTATAGGATACTCTATATGCATCGCTTTATTCGTGATAACTATAATATGCTTATATTGGCGAACAGCAATCTCATACAGACAAACAAATTCGTCAAAAGAAATAACTTTAGGATTCTCCATAGCAAGAGACATTACTCTTGAGATATTATCTGCAATAGTGTCCGCAAGAGATACTCTGCTTAATCCAAGTTCTTCCACACTAAATCCCTTCAATACAAAAAGGGTGTTGTTATCATTTTTCTCTTCAATTGTTCTTTTAATATCTGTAATATAGTTAGGCATAAATTCCCTCCAATCTCTTTCTCTTTGCTGGAAGCGCAAGCTTCTTTATAGCTTTTGACTCAATCTGACGTATTCTCTCACGAGTTACGTTATACATAAGTCCAATTTCTTCCAATGTCATCTTATAGTTACCTTCTAATCCAAAGCGCATACTAATAACTGCATGCTCTCTATCTGACAAGGTACCAAGCAACTTGCTGATTTCCTCAGAAATAATAGTATCCATTACCTGATCTTCAACACTCTGCTCAGATGCAACGAAATCAAGGATTTCTGTATCTCCACCATCTGCATCATTCACGACCTTATTAAGACTAGCTGTATTCAGATACTTATCTGCATACATAACAAGGTTTTGAATTTCCTCATAGGAATAGTCAGCATTATAATCTTCATTTACAAATTGCTGTAGATCTGAGATAGATGTCACATCATGCAATTTTCTGCATTTATTTACACGAATAACCTGTTCAAAGTAAGCGCTAAATTTTCCGGTGGGTAACACATCCACCGCAAAAATATTATTAGGTACAAGGGCTTTTGCCCATAAAATATACCCCAGCCTCGTAGGAGACTGGAGCACCTTGACAATTCACATATGATAAAGATTACAGTGCATCGAAGATTGCATTCTGATGTTGACGATGGAGTTCGTCCAGAGCTTCTTTGCATTCAGGATTCCATGGGCAAAGCTTCTCAAGATCTTCATCGCTAGTTAGAGATGTTGGACATTTCATGAGAAGATATTTCAGATAGTAGTAAACATCAACACCATTAGCTTTAGCTGTCTC
>NZ_FOER01000047.1:0-9153 GCF_900110805.1 Butyrivibrio sp. TB
CAGAAGGAGAAAGAGATCCTCCACCATCTTCTGCTCTCAATATACAAAAGAGGGTTGGTATGAACAGCTCGGAGGAGATGCTTCCCCTCTGGCAGATGCTATACTGGATCGTATCGTACATGACGGATACGTCATCAACATCGTTCCAATAGATCCATCCAAGGATCTTTCCATGCGAGAGGTTTATGGTTTATCAGAAACTGACCGTATGTAATTGTAAAGGTACAAATAAAGGTGGCTCACGCTTGTCCGGACACGTGGCTCACGCCACACCGGATAGGCGGCTCCGCCGCACGAGAATATTCATACCAGTCTACAAAGTGTTTCACTCACAACCTTGCCTCAACGATGTCATTAAAGCCTTTTGGCTGATAATTCGGCATATATTTCAGTGTCTTGAAAAGGCTCTCTGCATAAGGATTAACATTACTGACTCTCGGCCTGCTTCTTGAAGGGGTGATTCCAAGCGCATAGAGTGTCTCCAGCATTGTTGCTCCTTTCATTGGGCTTCCGTTATCAGAATGAAGCACCAGCGGTTCCTTATTCATGAATATCTTTTCTTCACGATAGATGCGTTTTATCAGTTTTTTAGCAAGGTCTGCTGACTCTTGGTCGTAAACTTCCCAACCAACAATCTTCCTGCTGAACAGATCTGAAAACAGATACAGATAGTAATATTTGCCCTTTATTGGTCCGTTTCGATATGTTATGTCCCACATCCACACCTGATTAGGTGCTGTGGCCTTGTGGGTCGATACTGGCCGTTTCTGTGGCGCCTGATCTCGTCCTCTGTGAACAAGCTGCTTTGCATCCCTGAGTATGTTATAAAATGTACACTCACTTCCAATATAGATTTCTCTATCTGCCAGTATTGGTACGACTTCACATGGTGCCATCGATGCAAACTCCTCAGAGTTCATAACATCCAGTATCTTCTGCCTTTCTTCCTGGCTCAGTTTATTTGCCGGCTCAGGGCGCTCGCAGGTGGTGCGTTTATCTATATAGTCGTTGTCAGTATTCTTCCAACGATTATAAGTACGTTTACTGATTCCGAGTTCTTTACATGCCTTATACAAGGCCGCTCCTGAATCCACTGCCTCGGTGATTAGCTCTACTGCTTGTCTACGATCTGAGGTGCTAATCATCCGTCCTCTTCTTCCGTCCCCCAAATAGCATCGGCTTTTTTCTTAGTACTAACAGTGCTGCAGCTTCTGCCAATGCTTTTTCTTTCCTTGCAAGTTCCTTTTCAAGCTTTTCTTTCTGCTTGCGTTCAGCATTCAGCTCCTTTGTAATCTTATCTCTTCGCTCTACTGCATCGTTATTTGCATTTATGCAGGCATCTTTCCATTCTCTTACCTGTTCTGGATATATACCCTTTTCTCTGCAGTACTCAGAGAACTCTATTTCAGACAGTTTTGCTGTCTCAAGAACCACCATAAATTTATCCTGACTGCTCCATTTATCAGCATTCTTGTACTTGGTAGTAGCAGATAGCCCTCTTTGGTTCTGGGCTTCATCTCTCCATCTGCACAATGTGTTAATCCCTATCCCTGTCTTTTTGTGGATGTCTGATACAATCTCATCCTCTTCCAGTAATCTGGCCACTATGGCCTCTTTCATTTCTTTTGGATACTTATTAAAGCTCATACTTGTCACCTTCCCTTTGGCAATCATCTTACCAACTATGGGAGGGGAGTGACAACTACCCTAACACTGAGGGATATTCTAAGTCTTCCCACTGTGATTTTTCCTAGTGCTACCAAAATTCTATTAGCTACTGGACTCTTTTGTACACACGAAAAATCCATCCCCATTTTTGGCTCCCTCGTATGATGTATTTATAACTGATTAGCTTTCTCTATAATATTATTCCAAAATTTATCTGTCCATTGTTGCTTACTATGATACTGCATGAAATCATCAATCTGATATTTATTTAAATGACACAATTTATGATTATCTAATCTTGCTTTGATCTGAATCATAAATTCATCAGCAGTATTTGCAACATTAGAATTGCTCATTCCATAAATATTTTCCAAAGCAACACTCGTTCCAATAACATCCATACCTACCGCTGCAGCAGATAAAACTCGATTCTTGGTTCCTCCTCCTATTTGCAATGGTGCCAAAAAAACATGATTCTGTGACAAATATTCCTCGAAAGACTCCGCATATGTTGTATGATACACACAAAATCCATTCTTTTTTAGCTTTCCGATGCCCTTAAACTTTTTACCTAAAAAATGTATCTCTATACAATCTTGCAAGTTACTATTAGCAAGCCTATTTATCAGTTGGTTATATAAATCACCTGTATAAAAATAGGATAATGATCCTGCAAAGCATAACTTTAATCGCTCTCCCTGCTTCCAGGTGACCTTACCCAAGTATGGGATTACATCATCGGTCACTGTATGTGGGATAAAAGAAGCCTTGCTATTATAGAAAACATTATATGCTTCTGCGTCAGATATACCTACTGTGTATAAATGAGCCGCTTTTTGCACATTTATCTTATCAATATTCGAATTTTGCTGTAATCTAATGAAAGAAAGCAGGCGCATAAACGCAGAGGAATGATTAATACACGCTCTTGCAAATACCATCGTTGCAGAATCTACGACAATAGCTTCAAACCTTCCTTGAAACCCACAATAATCTAGTGCTGTCGGAACCATTGGGTATGTTACAATCACGTCATATTTAGAAGCATCTAAATGATATTTTCCATTTATTATCCAATCTCTTCTAACTTTTCCATATGAAAATATTTTATTAAAACTTTTATTTACTGTATTTAATTGACTCCATGATATATAATCAAGATTTGTTGGTAGGTTCAAATCAATTTTTTCTCTTCCTACTACTGCAAAATCGACTTTTTGTGTTGATGGACAAGCACTTAAAATATCATATAAAAGGCGTGAAACTGGGCCATTAAGTTTTGGCTCACATCCCGAAACAAATAAAATATTCATATTTCCTCTTTTTCAGTTTATCCTATCTCTTCATCCTATGCAGTTATATTCTCTAATATTATTTATTCTAGATTTTTTAAATATTCTAATTAAATATATCCAAAGAGTCGCAATAAGAAATACTCTTCTTCAAATTTTTTTTTAAAAAAAGATGTCCCATCATTGCAAACAAAAACTGTGACCGCAATAACAACTGACGTTTTATTTTTTCTTCACAATTCATTTTCCATTGAGTTATAGGAAAAATTTCATGTCCTTTAACTCTTATATATATATTCGTCCATCTCTCTTCGTATTTATTTAAACCATCATGTTTCCACGGTTTAGGAACAATATAATGCATATAATGAACTATTGCCGGATTTTCATTTGCAGTATCAATGTCTTTATCTAGATAGTAATCAGATACCTGCATTCCAAATAGCAAACGGCGATATTTATGTTGTAAAACACTATTTCCCGGTAATACCATATATTTTGCAGGTAATATTGCGCACTGTTTTTCTAACGCCTTGGACAGAACTCCCTGCTCATTAACTATACACTGCATCACTTCGCTAGTTCGCCCTGTTTGTGCAATTTTCTTTATCCACATATCTATTTTTTTATCACAATCCAAACTTTTCCATAAAATAGGATTTACTAAAAATGTTGCTTGGCAAAAAAAGGTGCTACTTTCATTCATATGTAACATACGTTTCATATATTTATTGTTCATAGTATCGATCATTGCAGCACAGCTACATCCTTCAGGAAATACATACTCTGCTAACTCTTCCAAACTATCTGTAACTAAAGTATCACTATCAAGAAATAGAATATTACACCCCATATCAGGGATTAAATCGCACATAAACATTTTCAAAAAAACTCCTTGGGCACCTTTATAGATAGGAAGTTTGTAGAAGTCACATTTTTCTTTTAAAGATTGTGTTGCCATAATATTTACTTTGCAAGACTCTTTTTGTTTCAACGCTTCAACAACACACTTCGATTCTTGTTTCCATTCCTCGAAATCATCACAAAATAACCAAAAATGGATATACACATTTGAATTATGTTCAATCAACGATAAAGCAGATGTACAAGTTGGTACAATATATCTTTCATCTGTATAATACACGACACTCAACTTTTTCATATATAATCCTTTTATAAGTTTTATAGCGATCGTTTGCTATACTAATATCAAACTTTTATGTCTCTCACTTTGTTTATCTCATTTTCAAGGACACCTAGAATAGTTTTCCAGTTAAATGTTTTTTTCCCGTACTGAGAAGCCCGATAAGCATTAAAATGATTTTTATCATAGCATGCTATAGCTGTATCTATTCCATTAGCCCATGCATCTACGTCATCAACAGGGATTTGCATTCCAAACTCTCCATTGTTAGTATATTCTTTAAATGGAGGTATCTGATCTGACATCAAGAGATAGCATCCTTTTGAAATAGCTTCAACACATACCGTTTCTGACCCACCCCATCTTGATGGCATCGCAAAAATTGATGCACGCTCCATATAACTATATAGTTCTGCTTTGTTTGTAATATTACCTGTAAATATTATTCTATCCATCACATCAGCATGTAGACTTTTAAAATTATACATATAATTATTGAAGTCTTCTGAAATCGGACCTGCACATATCAATTTCCAATCTATAGTATTCTGAGTTTTAGCAAACGCTTCAAGAAGAATCTCTGTTGCTTTTTGTTTTGTCCCTAGTCTTCCTGCTGTCATAATTATTTTTTCTTTACATATGGAAGTATCATTAGAACTATCTTTATTTGAACTATCTCCCATGTCAAGAGCACTTTTATGAGTGCAGTTTATATTTTTTATACCATCAATATCTACAAATCCAATAGGTACACATATCGGTCTAATTCCAAAAATTTCTTCGTATTGTTTACATGTTTCGCTACTTTCTGCAGATACTATATCTGTACCTTTGTGTAAAAATTGAATAAACTTTTTCTTCCATGGTTCTATATTGGAATAATATTCTAACGTCTGAAAATCTATATCTAATCTTAAATATGAAATACCTTTAGGATTTAAAATTTTATATACCCATAAGCATATCAAATGCTTAATACCGATATGAAAAGTATGTAGTACATCAATTTCTCTTGCGTGCTTTACTATAAAGCGTAATTCGTCTAACAATTCAGTATTATGACCCGACTTGTGTAAAAATATCACTTTCTTTATGTCTGGGGCATATTTATCACACCAACTTTCATAATCATCGCCATTGTTATATGTAACTAAATACGATTCATATCCATAACAATTAGCCATTACTTGCGGCGTTTGCCCCACATCCTTAGTTATCCCCAAGCCTTCACATATTGGAAACATAGTAACAAAAACTCTTTTTTTCATATATTATCTGTATGATTATTTGAAGCGAAACATCATACGTCTCTCCTATATTAATAAAATTTCACATCCCTAGATCCAAGTTTATATCTTAAGTTTTTAGGTCTTTCCGCAATATATTTAGCAGGCACTCCAGCTGAAAGCGTATATGGCTCTATATCTTTTGTAACAACGCTACCTGCACCAATAACTGCGCCTTCGCCAATCGTAACTCCAGGTAATATTATTACATTAGGACCTATCCAAGCATAATCATTTATCTTTACAGAAAATATACTTGAACTATAAGATGCAAACATGCTATTTTTATAATCATGTTGCTCGGTATACACATTAACTCCAGAACTAAAGTTGACATTTTTGCCTATATATAGTCCATTCCTTCCATCCAATGTACATTTATCTCCAATTATGGAATTGCTGGAAATCTCTATATTATCTCCTCCCATAATAGTTAATCCATAATGCACGTAAACATCGTTGCTTATTTTCATAAAAAAAACATGCTTATACAAAAAAACTCTTATACAATGTAATGGAATAAAACCTATGATAATAGATGTAAAACGAATATAGCTAAGAATAGTTCTTCCCAGAATTCCAACCACTCCCGTATGAACACTATTACCTACTGCCTCAGATGAACTATCGTGTTTAGCTAATACATCATTATTATTAAAAGAATATCTTTTACTGATATAACGATTTATTATTGAAACGAAAAAAAGGCTTATAATAAACCCATAAAATAATATATCTAATATAAACATCAATACTATTGATAAATGGTTTAATATCATTGATATACCTCATAATTGTTTTAGTGCTTCTTTCAGCCTTTTAGACCTTACCAATTCTTTCAAATAATAATTATTCCAATTAAAATTTATAAGAAGTTTCAAAATCTTTGCATCTGTTTTTAAGTTCTTTTTAGCATACTTTACAGCTGACAACTGATAATCAAAAATTGGTCTTACACCACGTTTTCGGTCCATCTGGCTTCCTCCCCCATAATGCACTATTTGAGGTCCGGGAATTAATAGCCTCTTTAATTGTTTTTCTTTTAGCCTTAATTGCAAATCTGTTTCTTCAAAATACAAGAAAAAACACTCATCAAATTCAGCATCTGCATTATTCTTCATGAACAAATCTGCTCCACAGATATAATCTACTTCTTGTACATCATACGAATCATTAGTACGAGTATGACAATCACTTGTTTTCAAAAAAGGACCCATACTATTTATTCTTAGTCTTAACCCAACTCCCCAAATAATGTCATGTATGTTATGAATAATCATTTGTTTTAGCAAATCATTATATGTAGGGAAAGTGCTACTTGATATATTGCTATCTCCATTCGGAAACCGCAAATATCCTCCTAAAGCGCCTATTTTACTGTTATTAGATTCAAAATAGTCAAAAAACATTTTAATAGCATTATTCTTTAGTTCTGTATCTTCATTTAAAAATAATACATATTTACCTCTAGCTAATTTTAATGCTTTATTATTTGCTGCACCAAAACCAATATTATGTTCATTTTCAATGATTATAATATCTTTATACGTTGAACGTATCATAGGAATAACACCATCTGTAGAAGCATTATCAGACACAATTATTTCAAACGATATTCCTTTAGTATGTTCATATATACTATCAATACATTGTTTCATATACTCTTTTGCATTGTACGTAACTATGATAATGCTACAATCCAAACCATAATCATTCATTTCGATCACCTTTATAATAATATAGGTATTACTTTCTATGTATCTTAAGTATCTTCCCTATAACTTTTATACTTTCAATAAATTTAGAATTTTTTAAATATATAAGACAAAAAACAATTGTAGAAACTAATACAGTAATCACTGCTTTTATTACAAAAAATAAAATTCCATGATCTGGTATTAGTCTGCAAATATAATAACTTGATAATACAACTACAAAACTTTTTATCGCATATAAAACTAGTTCTATTATGTAACTCTTTGCTTCTCTCTGAAAATAGTATTTGAAAATATAATATAATTCAAAAGGAATATTGATGCATCCAATAGTTATTATTGTAGCAAATATAACTCCTCCCACTCCAAAAAATCTAACTAATACAAAATTGAGTATAAGATTTGATAAGGCTTCGAACACAGCAACATATCTCCCCTTCCACCACATTCCAGTAGCTTCTCTCATTAGCACTACAACATTAGACGTTTCTACCAAAAAGAAATATACGCAAAACAAAGCCAATATGTATTGGGGTAACAAGTAATCATCTCCTACCCATAATACTATGAAAGGTTGCATAAGATTAAGCAAACATGAAACTGCAACTGTAATAAAAAAATTCTGTATAAATGTATAGAGTTCCAATACTCCATAATTCGAATCAGAAGTTTCAACTGCTACACCATTTCCAAGTGCAGGTGTCACACTTCCCCTAATGTTGTCAATTATTAAAATAGGCACAAACATAACTTGATAATAATTTTGGTACTTTGCTACCATCGCTAATCCTATGAACATCGAAATAGCAATGCTATCAAGAGAATTTCTAGAAAGACCTCTCACCTTAGATACTGCTATAGCTAATATCTGTTTACGAAACTGAGCTATAAAGGTTGCATCCGGCATACCCTTTATACTTATTTCTGGGAAATATCTCCTAGCAGAAAAACTTACTATTACTCCTGGTAAAATAGCATTTACCAACAATAAAAAAGTATAGATATTATAATCATGAAATAACATCAATACTATCAACTGCAAAACATACATTATAAGTGCAGTAAAACCGCCTATACGTTTACAAACATGACTATTCTGGCTAGATATAAATAAAACATTCTTATAAGTACCAGAAAAATAAGGCAATACACAGTTAAGAATATACACACAATATATATAATATATATTAAGATTATGAGGATAAGACTTCCCCTGAACCATATATGGAATCAATGGAATAGTAACAATTCCAATTATCAAAATAATAACACCAACGGAATAGTAAATTCGTCTGAACAGGTTCATTATTCTGCCAATCTCTTCAGTATGCTGATATCTATCAGACATTGGCTTATATAGATAATAAGTTATAGCACTATCCACGCCTAAATCTACAATATTAATTACCTGCAGAACGGATGTAAATAAACTACTTACACCCGCATATTCGATACCGATATATCGTATAATTACCGTTCTAATAATAAATGGAAATATGGATGTAACTAATACAAGAAACATCGTCCATATTGAATTTTTATATGTAGATTTTAACCGTTTATTATTCATTTGCTTCTATCTTTCTTCAAAAATTTTTGTAACATCACTTTGTGTGATCATAGTATTCCTATACGCCCAAAACAAGCACTATCATTCCACAATAAAAAACAGAATATAGAGAAGATAAATAGATGGTGATTTTATAAAGGTAAGCGCTAAATTTTCCGGTGGGTAACACATCCACCGCAAAAATATTATTAGGTACAAGGGCTTTTGCCCATAAAATATACCCCAGCCTCGTAGGAGACTGGAGCACCTTGACAATTCACATATGATAAAGATTACAGTGCATCGAAGATTGCATTCTGATGTTGACGATGGAGTTCGTCCAGAGCTTCTTTGCATTCAGGATTCCATGGGCAAAGCTTCTCAAGATCTTCATCGCTAGTTAGAGATGTTGGACATTTCATGAGAAGATATTTCAGATAGTAGTAAACATCAACACCATTAGCTTTAGCTGTCTCAACAATGGAATAGGTAAGAGCAC
>NZ_FOER01000055.1:0-1353 GCF_900110805.1 Butyrivibrio sp. TB
GCGGAGCGAAATAAAGTAGTGAAGTGTCCGGAGGACCTGTCGAGAAAAGCCGCTATAGTGTGATATCTGCCCGTACCGTAAACCGACACAGGTGGATGAGGAGAGAATCCTAAGGCCGACGGAAGAAGCATTGCTAAGGAACTCGGCAAAATGTACCCGTAACTTCGGGATAAGGGTAGCCCTCATGTATGAGTATATGAGGGCCGCAGAGAAGAGGCTCAAGCAACTGTTTAGCAAAAACACAGGTCTATGCGAAACCGAAAGGTGAAGTATATGGGCTGACGCCTGCCCGGTGCTGGAAGGTTAAGAGGAGAGGTTAGAGCAATCGAAGCTTTGAATTTAAGCCCCAGTAAACGGCGGCCGTAACTATAACGGTCCTAAGGTAGCGAAATTCCTTGTCGGGTAAGTTCCGACCCGCACGAAAGGCGTAATGATTTGAGTACTGTCTCGGCAATGCATCCGGTGAAATTGAAGTGCCAGTGAAGATGCTGGCTACCCGCGCCAGGACGGAAAGACCCCATGGAGCTTTACTCCAGCTTGATACTGGGATCCGGTATTGTATGTACAGGATAGGTGGGAGGCTAAGAGATTGTGGCGTCAGCTGCAAAGGAGCCGCTGTTGGGATACCACCCTTACCGTACTGGATTTCTAACCATGGACCGTGAAACCGGTCCGGGGACAATGTCTGGCGGGGAGTTTGACTGGGGCGGTCGCCTCCGAAAGAGTATCGGAGGCGCTCAAAGGTTCCTTCAGGATGGACGGAAACCATCCGAAGAGTGCAAAGGCATAAGGGAGCCTGACTGTGACACCGACGGGTGGAACAGGTACGAAAGTAGGACTTAGTGATCCGGTGGCAGAACGTGGGATTGCCATCGCTCAACGGATAAAAGCTACCCTGGGGATAACAGGCTTATCACTCCCAAGAGTTCACATCGACGGAGTGGTTTGGCACCTCGATGTCGGCTCATCACATCCTGGGGCTGTAGCAGGTCCCAAGGGTTGGGCTGTTCGCCCATTAAAGTGGTACGCGAGCTGGGTTCAGAACGTCGTGAGACAGTTCGGTCCCTATCCGGCGCGGGCGTAGGATATCTGAGAGGAGCTGTCCTTAGTACGAGAGGACCGGGATGGACGGACCGCTGGTGTATCTGCTGCGAAGGCAATCGCATAAGGCAGGGTAGCCAAGTCTGGCAGGGATAAACGCTGAAGGCATCTAAGCGTGAAGCCCCCCTCAAGATGAGATATCCCCACGCAAGTGGTAAGACCCCTTGGAGAGTACGAGGTTGATAGGCACAAGGTGTAAGAGTGGTAACATTCTCAGCTGATGTGTACTAATAGGTCGAGGACTTAACCAAA
>NZ_FOER01000017.1:0-109727 GCF_900110805.1 Butyrivibrio sp. TB
CTTTTCCGGCTATATACCGGAGGCTCAGTCTTTTCCAAGAGACGCTTGACGGTGTTCCTTGATATCCCGAGAAGAGAAGCTGTAGCTCTTTTGGACTTGGTCTGCTTATAAACTTGATGTACAGCTACCCAGTCTTTCAAATCTTTCACCTCTTTTCCTCCTTCCATATGTGATCACATACGGAAAGAATTCTATATAACATCTAAGAGGTGGGTCAATTCTAAGTATTAAATTTTCAAGGTACAGTGTATAATCGAAATGGATTTATACCTCATATGGCTCATCACTAGGTGGGTCAGCTTTAAGTATTAAATCCGGGTCAATTTTAAGTGTAAATCAACACATATACAAGTATATTTCACTTACATAATCACCTGATCTAGTGGTCTGCAATACACATAAATCATGACACTTTAACGCATCATAGCACTCTCCATTTTCAAGTTCATCCCATATATCGGCAACTTCCCTATATGTCATTTGATATTTTAAAATATCATGCTTTGTTTCATCAGCAGTTAATATCATCTCTTTCATTACTTCTCTTACTTCAACTTTTGCAGTATCAGCTACCGCATAAACTGATGTACTGGATTTAATAACAATTAGTAATATACTAATTATGGATAAAACTATACTAACAACATTCTTTTTCATAATCCTCTTATGATCCGTTACCGTCTTTTTCATTGATGCCCTCCTTCATAAGGAATATAGGTTATTAGCAACAAAAAAAGCATTACTTAAAAAAGTAATGCCCGACAAATATTACCTTGCAGCCAGGCTATCATACTTTTAATAGTTTTAGACCCTATGGCTTTGTGTCCCTACCTTTCAGCAGGTTTACTTTTGGTATATCCTCTTTATATTGTACTTGTGTTATCTGTATAGCGTCAATGTTTTTCGCTTTATTTCTTTATTTAATCATCGCAATAAACTGTTCCATATCTTCCAACTATTGTGTACCCTTTTCCTGTCCCACCGGAGATATACAAAAGTCCGCTTCTTAACCATGCATGAGCAGACATACCATTCTCTTCTTTTTTTACACCAAGATAAATTGTGCATGAGATTTTCTTTTCAGAGAGTAATTTTTTTAATGTGAGAGCTCTTACAAAACATTTTTCTTCCCATGGAAGATGTTCTGTTATCCTATTAACGTGAAATGCATATAATCTTGCAAGTCTCTGATTCTCAATTGTCTCCTCAACCGGTGATTCTACATCCTTTTTTCCAAGCTTTTTATACACTCTGGTCATAGGTGTCTTTTTTATTAAAAAACGAAAATAAAAAGAATAAATATATGATTTTATTGTGATATTTTTTTCTTTATTATCAAATATAAATGATTTAAGATCAATCATAAAATCTCCACTACTTAACTCAAAAAGCTGCTAGACATATATATGCATTTTTCGGACATATATTTAAACATGCACTACATCCGCAGCAATCATCTTTATTGGTATAAAGATCCGGAATAGTCTGTCACACAAGTGGAAAAGGGTTTCTTTAGAATTCCAAGCACCCTGTAAGAAGTTATTAATCCCCAAAACCAATCGCCCCAAATATTACAGACATATCATACTCCAAATAAAAACAATCCTCCAAAAACGGTGTAATTCTAGCATAAATAATATACTCCGTCAATGAAAGATTGTAGTAAACTAGCGTGTTAGAACACGTTTCCGTTATTGGTTTCCATCTTTTAGTGCATCTGCTATTTCAGGGAAATACCACTTGAGGTTCTTCCTATCCATTATCGCAAAGTTTTTAATATCAGATGCTTTTTTTGCATTAGATCCGTCATCCCATAAAATAGGGCATGCTCCTATTTCTGCAGCCTTTTTTGCATAATCGGAAGTATAAGCAGCTCTGTCAACCTTACTCTGCCCTGATGAGCCAAACTCACTTATAACTATTGCATACCCTCTATCGTATAGTTTCTTTATGGATTCAAATCCGCTATCAAGCTTATCATAGCCTATATATCCATGAACACCGACCAAAATTCTGTCTTCCACTGTATCTTGGGGCAGTTCAAAATATTCAATATTCCTATCATCACAGGAGGCAGCATATGTATTGACCAAGAGGAATCTTGTTGCATTATTAGAGCCGGTACTCCTTACAAGATCAACAAATATCTGATTCCAGCTATTAAATACCTTCAAAGACTCAGTTGGAACATCTCCCCACCTGTTTTGATCATCAACCATCTCATTAAATCCTTCAAGAATCAGATGATCATCATAGTCCTTGAAATAAGTAGCAATCTGCACGATCATATTAGCAACACGCTCATGATTATCATTATAGTTTCTATTAGAAGCCTTGATCCAGCCATCATTGCCGGTATCATGATGGATATCTATAATGCAGTACAGATCGTGATCTATTACCATATCGGCTACTTCAGATACTCTCCTCAGCCAGTTAGGGTCAACATTACCTTCTGCATCTATATGATTCATATATGTTACAGGGATTCTGATAGTTCCATAGCCTTCCTCAGCTATCATCTTGATAAGACCTTCTGTAATCGGTACATTGCCCCAGGTTGTTTCATAACTATCTGCATCTGATGCAATTGTAAATTTCTTGCTCCAGTCGCATACATCTAAAGAATTACCTATGTTAATTCCTACTCCCATTTTTTCTACGAATTGTCTTGTTTCAGATACTTTTGTCGTATTATCTGTCTTAGCTGTCTGTGTGGCGTTAGTGCTGCCATTTCTTACAGAATCACTTGTATTATCTACTGTATCAGTATTTCTTGTATTTACCAAAGCCTGTACTGTTTCTGCAACAACTTCCTGTCTTGGAAAACCAATATATGCTATTAGTATAGCTATAAAAGCTATACTTATTATTATTACACCTGCCACTATAATTCCAATTTTCTTCTTCACGTCATTCTCCTAAATAGTCTTTTTATTTCGACATCAGAAATCTATCAACAAAAATCTGATAAAGTTCATTACTACTACTCAAAACCTTTCTGGCAAAAAAAGCATCACTTTTCTCAATTTGTTCAAGATCGCTTTTATTTAGCTCCCTAGGTCCATTCACATTTTGGGCATCCCATACTGCGAATCTTAAATTATTTGTATTTACTGTTTCTTTTAATTTGCTCTCTAATATTGCATTTGACAACCAGAATTCTTCTGAATTCTCACAATATTTTAAATTACATATCCTTGATTTAGTTAGGTAATCCTGACAGATCAAAGCCGCTTCTCTTGTAATCGAGCCCCATACAAGACCTTTATAAGAATACTTAGTTCTTCTGTTTACATGAAAAATATATTGTAGGTTCCTGATTATTTTATCCAATAAAATAATACTTTTTCTAGAACTTTTTCTATCGAATATATGTTGAAAATGAAAAATCTTATATCTTTTCTGCATTACTGGCATCTTAGTGATATCCGTAACCTCTATATAATTCTTATCATTTTGATCAAAAAAAGACTCGAAATTTTGATATGATTTAATAGGAATATCTGTATCGCTAATAAAATGAAATCTTGAATTTAATGGATCTTCGAGCGCCATTCCAAGAAGCTTATTTAGTGCTAAAAGATGACAATAGCTTCCCCATTTGATCTCATAATCAGAAATCGCCGTAACATTTTTGATCCTATTTAGCTCTTCTATATGCTTTGTATCAGCAAAAGAAGCCCTCTTATCTATATGTACATAGCATTGAAATTTTGTGGAATATAATTCTAATAACCCCTTAAGATGTTTAAAATCTCTATAAGCAGTCATTATTATAGCTTGCATAATGATCTCCTATTGTAAATGCCTATTTTATTATGTCTATAAATCATTTTACACTATATCGTATATTCTTAATCATATTCATTTTTAAGCAGCTGAGTTTGAGCTACATTATTTTAATTCAACAATTCGTCTCAAAAACAATACCTTACTATAATTCAGCATTATTATACTATGATATGTAGTCATACCTGTCTATTTTTTTCGAGATTCTTGTTAGGGCATACTCTTATACAATTCTTGCAACCAATACACTTACTTTTATCAATTTTCGGATATAGGAATCCCTCTTTATCTTCTCTCATTGATATAGCATTTTTAGGACATGCACTTAAACATGCACTACATCCACAACATTCTTCCTTATTTATATAAATAACTGGAATTGATCCTTTTTGGGCAGATGCTTTATTAATCCTTTTGAGAGACCTTGGGGCTACAATTTTTTTATATACTCCTCTATATAGCTTATTTCTTACTTTTTGTACGATATTTGGATTCTTTATTCCTTCAACTACGTGTGAAACTCCCTTTTTCATCTCAAAAAAGAAAAGATCATGCATAATGCTTTTATCTGAGGCCTTGATAATCGAAGAATTATGCTTTACAATCTCATCCACCTGTATAACTATAAACTTAATCTTATTTTGGACTAAATCTATTAACTGTTTTGACTTTTCATTATGTAATATTAATACAGAAACGCCATCTTTGTCATAGAATTCAGGTTCCTCTTCCTTGATTCCCCAAAAGTCGCCCATAGTAATATCTGTGTTTCGATCAATCCCCTTGAACGAACAACTATAGCAAGATGGTCTTAGATACAAATCATAGATAAAACCATGCATGTAATTACTACGATTGTAAATACACTTATAAACTTCTCCGTTTTTATATTCAACCCTAAACGAATAATCAAGCCATCCATTTTCTTTGTCTCTGAAAAAGATCTTTTCAACTTCTCTATTTTGAGATATTTCTTGTAAGTAATTATGAAATACCTTAAAGCTTGGTACACCATGGCATATAAAATCAATAAGAATAAGATTATCCGGTTTATTTCCTAAAAAACTTAGCAATCCCTCAGTTTGACAGGGGGTTCCGCAAAATAAAACCAGCCTATTATCTTTTAAAAAACTCTTTACATTTGAAAACGAGTTTCCTAAATCACTCTGAACATACTTACTTCCTAAGAGATCCTGTAATTCTTCTTCCTTGGTTATATACTTATGAAATACTTTTCCTTCTGTATTAATAGCAGCTCCAAATACAACACCTGCTCTATCAAGAACTATCTTAGCAATTTCTGCAAATATTCCTCCCGAAGATGATTTGATTCTATCTTCATTTAGACTATATGCTGCAAGACATATTGGATAGTTTGACATCATTATTATTTCCCAAATGCTCTTTCTACAAATTTATTTGCTTCTTCTCTTTTTTTGAATAGTACTTCCTGAACTTTATTATTATCAAAAGTCATATCAACTCTATTCGCAGACACTAAATCTGTAACCCTATGCTCCTCTAATCCAAATGTATTTAATAGTGTCTCTATTCTGGAATTCATATTACCCGTTCCACTTGTCCCTATCCTGTCAAAAACTAAGAAAGGCTTATTGAACAAAATAGAAAAAACACTTCCATGAAATGAATCAACAAAAGCAGCTTCAGCATGTTCGTATAAGTATACAAACTCTGCCGGCCCAATTATCCAGGTATCATCTGAATGTAGTATATCTATAATCTTAGCGCCAAGCTCATCCGCTTTAGCCTTGATAAAGTCATCATATTCTTTAGAATTATCACCTAGAAAATACTTGACTACATATCTATCTTTTGGTTTATATTTACTTTTTTTAGCTACTTTCTTCCATTCATCTACAGATATAAGCATTGTAGGATCAAGTAAAACCTCTGCATCTTTATTTGTAAGTTTTTTTACTATCTCCCTACCAGCATCTTCTCTTACAGAAATACACTTAAATTTGCCTAAAGCGCTTGCATATTCCTCTTCATAATCTGCGGGCATTTCAGACACCCCAAAACTTGCAGCAAAAGCTATTTTCTGCTTGTCATCTGCATATCGAAGAAATGCTCTTGGCACATAATAATAAAAGTTAGGATTCCAAACTTGATCACTGCCAACAACAAAATAATCAAATTTAGTTCTGACATTCTCATCTACTTCTTTTGCATCATATGGAATAATAACATCTGACCAGTCTATGTTTAAATCAAAGATGTCCCATGTATAGTTGTATGATTTCTTTTTAAGCAATGCCAGATAGTACTTCTTCAAAATAGATTTAATAACGATTTTTTTTCTATCAAATTTTCTCCATCCTATAGTTTGTGGTTCAAAACCTTTTTTCTTGAAAAACTCCTGTAGTGCATAATTTTGCAATCTATTTCCTATATTTCTGTCTACAAGAGTGATAATACCTATTCTTTTCACAAAAATCTCCCCGCTTATAACTTTAAACTTTTTTCATTACTCCTTGGGATAGTCTCCTCTATCCCTTGTTATATCTTTCTCTTCATTTATAACATATAATGATTTTTATCATATATTAAATGGCTATCTATATATCAGAATCTCGTTCCATCACCACATATTATAATTAACAATTATAATTGTTTAATATTTATAATATTATTTAGCCACGAGATAATTAATGGTAAGAAATTAAACATCATTCTTACCAAACCTAATATTTATATAATTAATAATTACATATATGAAGCGTATTCTTTTCAAATACTAACTGTTCTGAAGAAATACTATCCCAATCAAATTCACTAAAGTATCTATTATATTTTTCACTTGGCTCAGCTTTTCTGTATTCTTCTTGTAAATAATAATTTATACCCAAAACATCGCTCCAATGAGTATAGAATAAGCTCACTACCATATCTCTATTGTAATATAACCCTGAATAACAAGGGTATGATGGTGAAGAATCATAGTAAAAGGCTATTTTTTCAATCTTATTACCCGTAGTTGATTCATACTCTCTAATCTCGTTACCTATAAACTGTGCTCTTACCATGTCTGCCATATCATTTTTATTTTTATCTATATATATTTTGTTAAATGATATATATTGAAAAGCAAAAAAAATTATAAGCAATGCATTTATGATAATTTTAATACTAGATATCCTATTAATTTCATTATTGTAATTAATAGCAAGCTCAAGTAATAACATTCCAATCATGCTTGCCAATGGATATACAACTCTCATTGCATTCCATCCTGATCCTTGTAAAAGTGTTGCAAGAGGAAATATGACTGCTATTATAACCATAATCATCAAATGCAATAATCTCAATACTTTATCATCGCATTTCATAGCTAGTAACAAAACAATCGCTAATAGTAGTAAAAAAACTACTCCCACAAAAAATTTGGGCATCAATCCAAATGTATCGTATAAAAAATGGAGAAATGCTGATACTGTATGTTTTATATTAGCTAAATAACCTTCATTCAAGGATGTTCTTTTACTTCCAGTAAATAAAAACAGCAAAACTGTCATTGCTGCAGAAACAAAATATGGAACAATTAGCAACAACAAATTGGTAATATATGTTTTAATAAATTTTGCATAAACAAAAACAAGCGGCATACAAAGAATAATATATAATGCCATAACACCTTGGTATGTTAACGCTGATAATATAGAACATACTATAGCCTGAATATAAGAAAGTTTTTTTCTTTCTCTAAAGAATTCATTCATCTTACATGCTGCTATTACATTCAATAATATCGCCAACATAAACCCAAATTTCTCAATGAACATAAAATACTCTATAATATATAAATTAGCTACGCTCACAAAACTGATAAGAATTCTTATATTCTCATTTTCTATATACTTTATCAATTGATTTGAGTAAATAAAAATAGCTAACTCTAAGAATATCAATGAAAGTACAGCTGATACTCTGTATACATTCTCATTAGATATCTTTAAGATATCAAACAAATAATAAAATAGTCCAATAATAGGGCGACCATTCCTAAGTAACATATCTTTTCCAGCGCCTTTAAAACCTGCATCAAATACTACATACGTATCTGTCGCAAAATTCAAAAAAACACAGAGTCCAAAATAGCATAATATCAATAATGTTATTTTAATGATTTCATTTTTTCTGTCTGACAAATATTTAATATTGATTAGCTTCATTTAAAATCATCCAACCCTATATATACTATTTGTATTGCTTTGATCTTATTATTCACCCTTAATTATCAAATCAACGAGTTCTGCATTGGGCCATGATAACGTTTTTCTATCAAAGATTGCCATCTCATTGATATGTCCGTTATCCCACCATATGGCAGGGATTCCTAAAGCCTTCACATATTCCATATATCTGCTGGCTCCTTCTATCCTGTTATCACCTTCTTTAGAAATCCAGAAAGCCCATTCTCCGATTATGACATTATACTTTTGGGTAAACTCTGTCATTACTGCAAAGTTCTGATCCATATTGTCCTTGTTAAAATAACAGTGAAGTCCTACAAGTATCTTGTTAGTCGCTGTATCAGAAGGAAGCACAAATGCATCAAGAACCTTCTTGGTTGACATAGCCGCATATGTATTAACAAGTAGATACCTGTCCTTATTATTACCTTCTGTAGACCTTACAGTATCAACAAAGAGCTGGTTCCATCTGTTCATAACGCTAAGATCTTTGTCAGGAATATAGTCATCCCACTGGCACTTATCATTGACCATCTCATTAAAGCCTTCTAGAATCAGATGGTTGTCTTTGTCTTTAAACCTATCTGCTATCTGTCTTATCATATACTCAACTTTGGTCTTATTAGTCTTATAATTAGACTCAGAAGCTTTGATCCATCCGTCATTACCTGTATCATGCTGAATACTCATTATGACATACATATCGTACTTTAAAGCCCAGTCAACTACTTCTTCTACCCTGTCAAGAAAGGCGGGATCTATAGTTCCCTCATCAGACATATGATTAAAATAAGTTACAGGAATTCTTATAGTCTTAAATCCTCTGTCGCTGATTGCTTTGATCATATCTTCTGTAGCTACAGGATTACCCCAGTAAGTCTCAAGCTTGGATATCTCTGAACTAACATCATAATAAAAATCTTCAAGCTTAAGGTCTATCTCAATCTTACCTCCAATTACATCTCCTGTAGTCTTGACACCATCGAAAGTCGACATAGACTGATACAGATACTGTGTAACATCATTTTTAATAGTAAGTTGATGAGTACCTATAAGACTACTCATAGTATATTTGACGCCTGTTGCAGTTGTAAAAGTTGCATTTGTTATGCTACATGTAAACGCTTTGTTCTGAGCATTACTTTCATGAGATACAATCTGAATTGCAAAGCTATCACAGATAGTGTTTTTCTCTGAATTAAGAGATTCAATATTCCATACAAAATGAAGTGATCCGTCATATGAAAAATACTGATATGATGATGCATTCCATGTACTGTAGGGACTTGTAGTATATATTGCCGCAACCTGATAACCAATAGCCTTATTAGAACCTATCGCGTCCCAGTCACATACATCCAGATCATTACCAAGGCTCATGCCATTGCCCATATCCTTGTATAATTCTTCTACAGACATATCTTCACTGGCATATACGATGCTGGGATCCTGAGTAGTGGTAACAACCTTATCTGTTTCAGCATTTTCAGTGTCTGCAGTCAGATTGTTAACATTTCTTCCACAGGCAAGAATAGAGCATGATACTGCTATCATCACCAGCATAGATATTCCTTTTGCTAAAAAATCTGTTTTGATCCTACTCATATTTAACCTCATTACTAAACTATTATATTAGGACTCAAAAGCTAAAAAACTAAAACTACCATTTATTACGATATATTTTTAAAACATTGTATTTCTAAAATGATAAACCAAATGATAGCATCTTAGTTTGAACAACATATAGAACATTTTCTGCCTTGGCCGTAAAAGCTTTGTCCTTATCTCTCTTAATGTCTTTACAGCAAAAGGATCTTTACGGATCGCTCTTAGCTCTTTAACGCATTCTGTTACATTTCCATGTAGATAAGAATTTGTAACAGATACATAAATTGCATAAAATGCTGACGCAATAAGGCGGTCATTATCTTTTATATTATGAGTTTTAAAGTACTCTTCAACCATCTGGTGACGCTTTTTAAGCATATCCCACATCCCATTTCTGTATCTTCTTGTAAGAGACTTTACATTATCTCTGTAATATACCAGTTTATCCTTAATAAAGACAATTTTATTAACGTTTTCACATACATACATCTGGAAGATATCATCCTCTGTATATACTTCTCTTTCAGAGACAAAACATTTATCTGTTATACATTCTCTTTTGTATAGCTTGCCCCATACATATCCCGGGAAGTTCTCATATCCCGAAGCATAGATTTTCCCTATAATGGGAAGAATATAATCATTTGTAATATTACCATCAATTATTCTATCAGGAATTGGATATGTATTAACTATGATCTTACCATCTTCATCTCTATAATGTCCGCAGATACTCATATCAGCACCTGTATCTGTAAGGGCTTTATAGAGCTTTTCTACATAATCCTTCGATACATAATCGTCACTGTCAATAAATGTGATATATTGTCCCCTTGATACGTCAAAGCCGGCTTTTCTGGCACTAGTTAGTCCGCCGTTTTGTTTATGAATAACTTGAACGCGATCGTCCTTTTTGTATTCATCACACATAGCAGGGCTATTATCTGTTGATCCGTCATCAACAATAATGCATTCCACATTTTCATAAGTCCCCGCCAAAATAGTATCTATGCATTTATTTAAATATTTTTCTTGATTATAAACAGGAATTATCACGCTAACAAGTTCCATAACCAAACCTTTTTTATGCTCTCCCAACTAATAATTTAAGTTGTTATTAAAAACAACCATATCATCCTCTTATCACTGGATGATCCCAATATTTACTACAATCACCTTTTTTGAAGTAAACATACACAATTATCACTTTTTGAGTGCCACATATATACTTGGCATGTGATAAAAAAAAGTGAAGAACTTCTCTTTTTTCATACTTCGACTTTCTTTGTATAGTTGTCTATATCTTAGATATAGGCTTCTCATTTTTCCAAACAAGATAAGTCCACCTGTTTTTTTGCATAGATCAACTATCCAGTACATATATGTTCGCCTTGGATAGCTGCTAAGCTCTGGGTGCCTATTATCAATATATTCTATCTCCTGTTCCAAAACCCAGAACACATCATCATAGAACTTTTTATTTATACTATAAGTAGAGCTTGAGACATTGCCTCTATAGTAATAATAAAGCTTCTCATCGCAAAATACTGAAGTTTTAGCTCTGTCATATATTCTGTACAACACATGCAGATCTTCACAGATCCTTCCTTCTGGAAACTGTATTCCTTCAAAAAGCTCTTTTTTAAAAAGCTTTCCCCACATGACAACATATAGCTCATCTTTTACCATATGTATATTTTTGATCATATTGGTATTACTATACGTAACGATATCAGGCGATATCTTTGAATCTGCTTCGGCTCTTTCGCCCGTAAAGGTCTGATAACTTACCAGCGATATATCGGCATCTTTCTCAGTTATAAGGCTATATAATCTTTCAAGAAGGTTATCAGCAACATAATCATCCGAATCTATAAAACAATAATAATCTCCTGTCGCTACTTTAAGTGCATTATTCCTTGCAACCGACTGTCCTGAATTCTTCTGATGGATAACTTTGATCCTATTATCCTTTTCGGCATATTCATCGCAAATAATGCCTGCCTTATCAGGCGAACCATCATCTACAAGAATGAGCTCAAAATCAGGGTAGCTTTGCCCTATGATGCTTTTTATGCATCTATCTATATAATCCTGGGTTTTATATACTGGAACGATTATGCTGATCTTTGCATTTATTCCTTTTTCCATGTCCCCTTTTTCTTTCCTGTTTTTAATAATCTGTTTTTAGGTAAGCTATATAATACATCCTTAATAGCTTCTTAAAAGGATAATCCTTTGATACCTTTAAATACCTAATCTTATCCCTGAAAATCCTGATATATGGTTTGATCATCTCTTTGTAGTTTTTAACGCCATCCTTTTTCATTAGATCTATATTTCTCCACAGGAAATACAGATATCCATCTATTGCAATGTCCGTAAGCCTTTGTTTGCCAAGGCCATGGTAAAAATCGATTCTGTCAATTACTGCACCCATAGAATCCTCCAATTCTTTTACATTGAACTTTTTATGCGTAATTGATCCTTTTCGAATTCTATAAAAATATAATACATCTGATAAAAATACAATTTTTTTTACTTCATGTAACAATCTGTGATATATATATGCATCTTCATGAATCTTACCTTCTGGATATTGAATTTTATCAAAAAGCCACCTTTTATAAAGCTTATTAGATGGAACGACAAGCTTTACTGTATTTTTTGCTGAAAAATCTTCATCTTCCATATCTTTTTCTGTTATTAATTTAGTTTCACAACTACATTTTTTTAATTCTTCAGATATACTATCATAATCTATAAAATTATAGAATTCACAAGCAACTATATTAGCATCATTTTGTATCGCAGTTTCATACAAACTTTGCAAATACATAGGTGAGACAAAATCATCAGCATCAATAAAACATATATATTCTCCCTTTGATTTCCTGATACCATTATTTCTCACATTTGATATACCACCATTTTTCTGATGAATAACAATAATTCTTGAATCTTTTTTTGAGTACTCATCGCACATTTCACCACTTCTATCAGTTGATCCATCATCAACAAGTATCAGTTCATAATTTGTATATGTTTGAGCAAGTATGCTATCAATACATTCAGCCAAATACTGTTCAACATTATATACAGCTACAATTATACTTATAAGTTTATTATCAAATGTCATATATTCCCCTAGTATTATTAACTGTCATATTTAAAAAGTATACTATCTGTTCATTATTGCCAGTTTAATCTTTATATAATACTTTTGTATGCTAGGAAAAAACCTATATACTATAAATTTACACTTTTGATCAATTCCAATAGTGTTACACTTTATAGCTTTTAAGTACACTTGCTTATATGTTTTTTTCATTTTATTCATATATTCATTATTACCAATAGCATTACTTTCTCTTATATTTTTCAAAAGTGTATTGGCATATCCAACATATGCCATTGATAATAACTCTTCTTCAAAATGCTTTTTATAAAAATCTATCTTTTCTATCGCAGTTGCTATGCCACATTCGCATTTCTCCACACTAGAACCACTTCTTGTAGATGAATTTGGAGAGTAGTAATAATAATACATCTTCAAATCCGTCATTAACACCAAGTTAGCATTATAAATAGCTTTAAACGTTGTTGCTCCATCTTCATAATATCTAAGTTCTTCTGGAAATCTAACATTATTCCACAATCTTGAGCTAAACAATTTTCCCCATACCATGCTATACATGATCCGATACTTTTCTTGTAATAGCAATTCTTTGCCAGAATAATAACCATCTTTTGAATCTTCTATATCTAAAGATCCAAATGTTATATCTGGATATCTTTTTTCAGTGTTATATGGTTGACACCATACGATATCAGCATTACTTTTTTTCTGCTTATCTACAAGTACTTGTAAATAAGCTGGATGAATAAAATCATCAACATCTACAAAGCAAATAAATCCGTCAAAATTGTGCTTCTGCACATAATCAAGTCCAAGATTTCTTGCGCTTGCAACACCCTTGTTAATATCTGAATGAATGCAAACAATTCTCTTATCCTTTTTTACATAATGATTAATGATATTTAAGGTATCATCGGTGGATGCATCATCAATTACTATTACTGTAAAATTGATATATGTCTGATTCAAAATACTTTTCAGACAACTATCTACATATTTGTCCGCGTTATATGCAGGAACTATTACATATACCTTTTTACACATACAGTCAAATCCTTATCCTTGCTTATTTAAGTATCTGAGTTAAACTTAGTTTTGGAATTTATATATTTTTTATATTTACTAACCTTTAATCATGCAACAAAAAAGTTATATACCATTTTTATTGTTTTTAGAATAATATTTTTGAAATATATATATTCCTCTGTTTTATTAAAAATGACAAAAGTAATAAAATTAGGAATAAATACACAAACAAAAATCTTACAAATAAATAATAAGTAAATATTAGACACAGGAATCATTAAACATATAAAATATGTTAATAATTCTTCAAAAACAAACAGTAAAAAGCATTCTATTATCAATATTAGGTATTTTCTACAGCTACAATAAAAATAATCATTAAATAAGAGTTTTGCCTTTAATAGCATCTGTATCGACTGAGAAATAATAGTTCCAAGTATAACGCCTACAAGTCCGCAATACTGAACAAGAATCAAGGAAACTATTATATTCATTGTCATTCCTATAAATGATATATATTTATCTTTCTCAAAAAGGCCTGCACTTGTAAGCGTTATCCATAATGGCGACTTTATAAACTGAAAAAAAGCATTAAACATAACTACAAAAACTGTAATAACAGGTAATGTCATATCTTCATTTCGAGACCAAACTATTTTAATAAAATCACTAGACAAACAGAATAGCGCTGTAGTAGCAAATGAAGCCACAAAAAGAGTAATAAGTGTTAGTTTTCTAAGAATACTGTATACATACTCTTTACCTTCCGCCGCAATTGCATCTCCCACACTTGCTTGAGCTGAATATAGTGATCCTGATATAAACGTTGTAATATAATTAATCAAAGTATTATAATTACTCATAAATCCTACAGAAATAACGTTTACAAAAGACGAGATAATCAAATTGTCTGTCGATGTAAGAACAGTTGTCGATACTTTTCCTAAAAAAATGTTTTTAACATCATTTAATATCTTTCGAGTTTCCTTTTTATCAAGGAGGGTCTTAGTATCCTTAAGAACAGGATACTGTTTCTTGACATATACAGTTTTAATAATATTAAAAATAATTATCAAAACAATCTCAACTACGATATATGCTATAAAATTTCTTGTTATCGCTAAAAAAATAATCTTGGCTATCGGGGTGACAATATTACTAATCATGTTAATAGAACCAGTGATATATCCTCTCTGATCCGCCGCAGCAAGTGTATAGTTATACGAAAAAAGATATGTCATAGACGTCTTAACAAGAAACAAAATATATATAAATCTAATATAATCAAGATTAAAAGTAGTATCTTTTATTATATATTGTAAAAAAGGTACAAGACATATCCCTACTCCTGAAATAAAAAGAGCCACTATTCTATAAACCCATTTATAGAAATTCATTATCGCAGCAATCTTTTTTTCATCTTTTTCTCTAAGCGGCTTATATAAATTAAACGTTACCGCTGAACCAAATCCGAGCTCGGACAAAGATAATAAAGATAATATATTAGAGAACAACCCATCTATACCAAGATATTCCGAATTCAAAATATAAATAAAGACCGTCCTTGATACAAATCCGATAAGAATAGTAATTACAGTATTAATAGTTGTCCATATACTGTTTTTTATAACATTTTCACTACGCATCACTTAATAAACCTTTTGATAATATGTTTTTTTATTCTATAATATTGATACAAAAAATAATTATAATCCTTTACGGTTTCTATCATCCTTTGTAGCATTCCTACATGAGCATCCGGATCTTTTCTATAATCATCGTAATATTTTTTATATACAATTTTATATCCAGTCCATGCCTTTTTAGGACTTTTTGTTATCTGTTCCATCCCATGTTGAATATAGTGAAATAGTACTTTTTGTACTCCATAGATCTTATAATTTTTACTAATCCTAAGCCACATCTCATAATCTTGTCTTGCCGGAAGACTCTCATCGAATCCTCCAAGACTGACCAATGCACTTTTTTTGATAAGCCCTTGCGATGTACTTCCTATATAGTCATATTTAAGCTGATCATGGAATGATATTTCATCTTTATACAATCCGGTGGTGTAATACTCGCTTATAGTCGGTGGATCTGTAGATATATCCACTACATCACCAAGACAATAAACCATCGCTACGTTTTCAGGAGCATTTTTTAATCTATCGAGCTGTAATTCAAGCTTTTCCGGTTCCCATATATCATCATCGTCCAAAAATGCAATATATTCGCCCCTAGCGTTTTTAATCCCAAGATTTCTTGCTGCACACGCTCCCTTGTTTCCATCCTGTTTGATGTAACAGATCCTGGCCCTTCCATCAAAAGCATTTTCAATTAATTTGCTTTCTTGACTATTATTTTCATTATCATCTACTATTAGTATTTCAAAATCCTGATATGTCTGACCAAGTATACTTTGAACTGCTTTTTCAACCGCTTCCGGTGGTCTTTTATATGTTGTTATAATTACTGAAACCATAATGTCCTTATCTTTTTCTTCCATGTATTATTTTTGTTTTATGCAATTATAATATCTTGATAGTAAATAGTATTTCATGCCTTTTACAAGTCCAAGAATATATATAAATGTATGTAATTTTCCTTTGGCTTCTGTTAATCGTTTATGATTGAAATCAAAATCCTCTATTTTATTAAGCTCTGTTTTCAGATCCTTAGCTGATACATTCATAAGTTCATGATATAAAAGCTTTATATGTATCAAACAATAGTTTTTCATCATATACCGATAATTAAGAGTATTTAGATAATCGAATAAATGTCTGCTTATTATGTTATATTGATTTGTTCTAACTATACCTCTGTCAGCTCCCATAGAAGAATCTAGCCTGTACAAATAATAATAAAGTCTTTCATTAGTGACTTTTAAACATCGTATATTCATAAGGTAAAAGAGATTAAAGCATGCGTCTTCACCAATTACAGGACTAAATACCGGAAACTTAATACAATTTTTTTTGATAATTTCTGTCTTATATAATCTGTTCCATACTTCAAATCCGCAACCATAGTTAAGAAAAATATTTGTAACAAATTTAAGTCTTGCTGCATCAGAATCTATTTCGTAGTACCCTTCTTGGAACTCTCTTTCTTTTCTATTAACTATGCTACCATCTGCTTTTTCGTATGTATGATAATAATTGAATATATATAAATCGTTATCTTCTTGTATTCCATGGACAGCAGTTTCAATAAGCTTTAGATCCAAAACATCATCGCTATCTGCAAAATATAAATATGTACCTGTAGCCAGCTCTATTCCCTTATTACGTGTATCACTCTGTCCGGAATTAGCCTTATCTACAACAATTATCCTGCTATCCTTTTCCTTATATGAATTGCATATATCAAGACTATCATCTGTCGAGCCGTCATTTAACAAGATGATCTCTATGTTTTGATATGACTGTTTAATTATACATTCAATCGTTTTATGCAGGTATTTTGAAGCATTATAGATTGGCACGATAATACTTACCAGTTCCTTGCTCATTGCATTACTTCCTCTTCATTAACTTCCAAACCTTATAATACATATGCTTACTTATCTTATATAAAGTGATCTCAAATTTTTCTCTAGCAGTAAGAGCCTTCAAGGCAGAATCATAAAAGCTGATTTCTTTTAGAAAATCATTTCTATATATACAAATTGCATCTCTATCATTATCCGCTTTATAAGTAATAGATTTAAAATAACTCATCATGTGAAGGCAATGTACTATCCCTTTACACCACAAAGCTTCTTCGTTGTTAGATCTATAAAAGCCAATACGCTGCAAATATGCCTCTACAACTTTTGAATCTCTTTGTCCATTCATTTCGCCAATAATGCTATCGCTTCTTTGAAGGTAATAATATAAAGGAACATTGACAAAGCTTATCTTTTTGCTTTTATACAAAACCTTATATGTAGTATATTCATCTTCAAATATTTTCCCCTTAGGATAGCGTATTCCGTCAAATAAATCTTTTTTATAAAGCTTATTCCATGCAACAGTCAATTCAAGCATAATATCACCACTATAATAGCGGTGCTGTGATTGTCTGCCATCCATTACCTCAACCGGATAGTCGTCATTATAGGAGATATCCGGTTCATCAGGCTTATTGTCATATACGTATTTATATGTACATATGCTTATATCTGAACTTGATCTTAATATCTCATCCATAAGGATCTTATACATATCTTTATGAATATAATCATCGGAATCAACGAATGCTATATAATCGCCCTTTGCAATCTCTATACCTTTATTTCTAGCATCTGAAAGACCGCCATTTTCCTTATGGATAACAACTATCCTGTTGTCTTTCCTGGCATATTCATCGCAGATGTCAGGACATCCATCATCAGAGCCATCATCTACAAGTATTATTTCCAGATTTTTATATGTTTGACCGATAATGCTGTCAATACATCTACGAAGATATTGTTCTACATGATAGATTGGAACTATTACACTTATCAGCGGTTCATTTTTTATTGTCATCATGTCTCCAGTTCTTATAAGTTTTCTTTATCTAGCTCATCTAACAGGTCTTTGGATATATCACTTCTTACCTTTCTGCAAAAAAGGTCCGGTACACTAAGCAGCTTCTGGTAATCTTTCATCGTCATCACACTGACTTCTTTTGGAAATTCAAAGTATGTAAGATTTCTCCAGTTTACAAGCCACCTTGCAATAGGTTCATCATACTTAAAACAACTTGTTTTAAATTTCGAATTATGTACAACAGTATGAAAATATTCTTCATCAGGAAACTGCATTATTTTCATTTTACGGTTAAATTTTGGATGCGTTTTCTCAAAATTGTCTAAATATCTGGCACATTCATCCGTAACAGCCCACTGGGCACAGCCATAATAAAGATCAAACCTTTGACCTTTTTCATGAATAGTGCCGTTACAGCTTATTGTTGTAATGCTCATGATCATCTGAGCTATTGTTATTAATAGTTTTATTGGATTAGTATTGGATGCTTTTCCATATGGATTATCCTTCATATAGAAAAGTCTGTATTTTCTTGAAAACTCCCAATCGCTTGTCCCTGCAATAGGACATCCCCGTATAAATTCTTTGCCCTTGTTATCTACAAAAAACTTTTTGATCTTATCATTACTTTTTATAGGATAATCAAGGTTCTGCATCATGACATAATAGTCATAATGAACACCACTATTTAAAGCACTTCTAAGAAGTTCAAAGCTTGCATGAATGGCATTATATCCGCCCCAGTACACTTTATGACGCTTAGGCGTAAAGTAAACACCGCGTATCCCCTTCAATGCTTCTTTAAATGGCTCTATATCTTGTTTTGCATCTACATGCACATACATATCAAAATCCGGATCTTTGCAAAGCCTTCGAGCGCACCTTGCAACAAGTTCCGGATCTGTATGGCACAGATTTAAAAATGCTATTTTCATTTTCAAACTTCCCACTGCTTTTTTCATTAACAACCAATATTATGACGTAAGGGTCAAAAGTCATTATATGATTTAGTCCATTATCTCTTAAACTGATATCCGATCATATGTAACATCGTAGTCGCCAAAAACAAAAGTCGAAACCATCTCTTTTTCAAAAAAATAAACGGTATCCGCTTAACTAATGATCCGTTCTCTATACTAAAATCATTGATCAGTTTAAGTACTCTTGGATCTTCTACAAAACTTTTGTATCCTTCATAGCGCTTCTTCCTGCTTGCCTTTGCATTCTTGCCGGAAAGCTGAAATGCCATCTCAACTGCGGACATTACAATAGTTCCTGCAAATGTATAGGTTATATCAACACCTGTACGCTTTTTTACTCTTTCTACAAGCCTCTGCCTTGCATCATTTAACTTTTTCTTACCTTCAAGTTTAGAGAAAGGCTCTCGCTCATATCTGTATATTGCAGATGTTTCGCGCGTAACCAGATAATAATAACACTTCTGCTGTACGTACACTTTATTGCAGCAGCTAAGGTACTCAGAAATAAAACAAGTATCTTCGCCAACTTTAAGAGTTTCATCGAATTTAAGGTTATTATCTATGATAATGCTTCTCTTACAAAGAATCCTCCAAAGCGCCGGATTCTCTACATACAATGAATCCGGAACTCCCTTGATCCAATTATTAACATCTTCATTAGATAATCCGATAAAAGCAGGCATTACATCTTTTATTACTTCTTCACCTTCATATATATCTTTTGAAAATCTTGGAAGAGAAGTTTCATATACCTTGCCGTCTTCATATCTGTAATAGCCATAAATCACTGCATCAGCGTTCTGATTCTGAATGATATCTACAAGCTCCTTACAGGTATATTTTTCCTGAAAATCATCTCCATCGAAAAAAAAGATATATTCTCCGGTAGAAGCCTTGATACCATCATTTCTTGCTGCTGAAACACCGCCATTTGGCTTATGTATTACTTTAATGTTGCTATTGCATTCTGCGTATCTGTCCAGAACTTCTGCTGTTCCATCTGTAGATCCATCATCAACAACTATTATTTCCAGATTTTCTTTGTTATAATCCTGCTCAAGTACACTGTTTAAGCTTTTTTCTATATAATTCCTGATATTATAAGCAGGAATTATCACACTAACTTTAGCTTTCATTAACAACTCTTCCCTTTAAAAGAATTCTTTTCATACCTGCCGATATTGCCGGCTCCCTTTTCCCGGTAAAATACATTCCCAAAATAAGTAGTGGAAAGCAAATAGCTGCATTCATAACATATGCTTCCATGATTGTATAAAGTGAATAAAGAATAATAAATATCCTGTCTCTAGTATCCATCCTAGAATTAAAAGCTATTGCTGCAAGTGATATCAGAACAAGGTATGCTATTCCATAACTAACCATCATCCAGATATAGCAATTATCAAAGATCATTCCATCGATCCAATATCCATTCCAGTAAAGTTTTGGATCAAATGTTACATTTTTTCCAAATATAGAAAGGCCTTTTAGATCATATGCTACAGCACCATACAATAATCTTCCTGTAAACAGCTCATTGAGAGTATCAAACATGCTTGTAAATAGTCCGTTTACAAATCCGATTATGATAGTTACAAAGAAAATCGATAAAAAACCATATAAATATTTCGAAAAGAATTTTACGAGTAACTCATAATATTTGATAAAATCTCTCTTTATCAAAGAAATATAGATCAAAATACAAGCTATCGTAACTATGGTCAGCGCTGTATTAGAGTCACAAAAAAGATAGAAGAAATAATTAATAAGCCATAGTAATACCAGCTTGATTGGATTTAATTTCTTGTAGTTGGAATACAGATACTCCATAGAAATCCAGCATACATACATTGAAAATGTATTAGCGTGTCCCTGATAAAAAGTCATTCGCTGTACGCCATTTCTATAGGAATATGGCACACTATAAGGATTTGAAAGAAAATCCTTAGTATAGGCAAGTACGTGAATACCTATCAGGAAAGCTTTAAATTTCCAAACTATATTAAGCGCCTTCTCAAGATCAACATCCTGTATTCCTATAAAGAGAAGCGCTGTAAAGTAAAGATAAAAGTAATAACATTTAATACATGTATATACACACAAACAAAACAAAGCAATTGAAAAAATAAACTTCGGATATGTGTATCTCTGAGTTATGATCTTTACTCCTATGATACCGGTAAATATTATGATAATGATATTATCTAATAAATCAGTTTTTCTGATTATTACCGAAGAGTCTGTTATATTCTTAAAAGCAAGAATCAAAAGAGCACATGTATATAACATCTGTATGAAGTTTTGTCTGTTCTTTAAATTTCTTTCAACCAGTGATACGGAACCCATAAATAACCTCATGTCTCAAAAAGAGACCGCGTTTTGAAAATATATATCAAAACTTAAATTTACTACTATGCCCTTGCCTTTAATCCATAATAAAAAGCTGACAAACTTACCATCTTATACTTCATAAGAAGATACTCATGCACTTTATATGTAGGAATCATCTTCAGTTTAAGCTTCTTCATAATTTTATTTGAAACTTCCGAAGTATAGATTCTCCTTATACTTTCATTTCTACTATTTGATGAGGCAAACTCTCTGCAAAGATTCGTCAGAACTCTAAAATAATATATATCTGCTTTGTAACTAAGTTCAGAATCATTTATCTTATTTAAATAATCCTGCCCACAGTTATAAAGCATATCTGTAATCTTTATCCTGTCATCAGTCAGACTTTTTCTCATAGCACTTTCTTCATGCTGTCTGTACATTAAAAGACAACTGTTAACAAGCTCAAAACTATTGCATTTTTCAAAATAAGAATAGACAAACAAAAGATCTTCTCCTATTTTTATTCCCGCCGGGAACCTAAGGCCATACTTATCTATTATTTCTTTTTTATAAATTTTGCCCCAGCACTCATTAAAAGAAGATGATGCATACATAAGTTCGTATATAAAGCGCTTATCAGAGCATCTATCTTCTTTAATGTCAAAAAATATATCTTTGATCCTTCCATTTGGATATAAGATTTTCTTGGAATATGCCGTAAAATCCGCCATTTCCTCCAAGATATCCTCTAAAAGTTCATCAAAGACTTTATTATCTACAAAGTCATCAGCATCAAGGAACATGATATATCTGCCTTTTGCGTTATCAAGTCCAATATTTCTAGCGGCAGATACACCACTGTTATTCTGATAGATATATTGTATCCTATTGTCCTTACGGACATATTCTTCGATTACATCTTTGGAATTGTCTGTACTCCCGTCATCGATCACAAGCACTTCAATATCATCACAGCCATTTTTTATAATACTATCAAGGCATTCCGGTATATACCTCTCTGCATTATATGCAGGGATGATGACTGAAAGGTTAATCTTATTATTTACCATTTTTAGAATCAGCCTCAGGTATTATTCCAAGGATAAAGTCATTTTCATCAACAGCGAACTGCTCTGCAAGTCTTGCCTTATTTGAGAAAAGTTCTCTTACAAATATTACTCCTGCTACAAGAACAAATCCTGCGGCAAAAAAGATTGCACGCTTTTTCCACAGATTTACAAAACCATTGTAAGTTCTTTTTGAATTGCTGGCAGAGTCAAGAATCTGAACTGCATTAGAACCAGTAATATTTCTCATCTCTATAACGAATGATTCTGCAACGGCATTTGCCACATCTTCTGCAACGATAGGGTCAATATAAGATGCTTCTATCGTAATAGCAACCTTATCAGAAGCCGATACCTCAAGAAGATCTGCTATCTCTGCAGCACTAAATCCATACTGAGGAAGGGATGATGCAGCTCTTTCACACACCTTAGAGCTCTTTACTACATCTGCATAACTGTTCATTACCTCTGTAACGCTATATGACTCTTCAACATTGCCATAACTGTTACTATATATACTTACAGTTGATGAATAATAGTTACTAACATCAGCATTCCATGTAAGGATAATACCTATTGCAAACATTAAAAGAGCGCCGGCAATGCAGACTACCTTCTTACTCCATACAGTTTTAAAACTAATGATAAAGTCTTCAAACCTTATATCTTCATTTATATTCATATTAAACCTCATACAATGTAGCGGTTTTTATAACAAAACTGCTACTTAAGTTCGATCTTATACTCTTTTACTACTGTTACTCTTTGCTCTGTAGATAAATACAAGAATTCCTGAAATAAGTAATGCTACAACACACAAAATAATACTACCTATCTGATTGATCCTATAAATATCTGTGACAGATACATTCTCAATTTCATTGGCCTGCGGCGCTGATACATTGAATGTATACGTCTGTGTTGCTGTCTGATGCTCTATTCCATCTGAATCTACGTATGTAAAATAGAAATCAACACTTTGAGTACCTGCAACTGTGAAGATAAGGTACACATCGGCTGTTTCTACAGCATTACTTGTAAGTGCACCAAGTTCCTGATACTGAGGAACAATAGTACTTCCTGACATATGAAGTACTATATCACCAATAGATGTGTTACCGGAGTTATGGTATGTTACACCGATTCTGTTACCGGAACCTGTTGTAGCCTGTGTTGTAGCATCATAATTATCAACAACGACGATACCACTGTCTGATACAGGGATCATAACCTGGTTAATACTCTCATTGTGTGTATTAAAAGCATCTGCGTATGTAAGTTTAAGATATGCAAGAACTTCTGTAGCATTTATAGCTTCTGATGCTATAAGTCTTATAGATATATGCTTCTCTTCATTTTCTTTAAAATATCCAAGGTATCCAACTCCTGTCTTACCATATTCAACATAGATAAGATCTTCAGGCTGAGAAAATTCAACGGATGCATTACCTACTCGCTGAGTATAACTAGTATTCTTAACTGTGATATTTAAAGTAAAAACTTCTCCGGGAGTAACATACTCTTCTCCGTCTATGCTATATGAAGTTATCACTAATGTAGCATTATCAAGCGGCTCTGGTTCTATTGCCTTAGCATTTACACCTGCTACTGCAAATGAAACCACCAAGATCACAACAGCTGTCAGGAAAGTAATTACAGTCTTTTTTAAATCAATTGCCTTCATTATCTGTTTTCACCTTCCTTTGTTCCATTTTTGTTCTGAGTAAGAAGATCTATATCATTCTGAGTAAGATTGAAATTCTTAGGAGTAGACTTGAATTTTCTTCTACGTCTTACTGTCTTTCTAAGATTCTTCTCCTCAAAGTAGTTATAATCCTTAACATTCTTTCTATACTGATATTTATCCATTCTATTGGCAATTATTCCGCCATTCTTATTGGCATAATCAACTAAAGCCAGCTTTGCATCAAATATCTGCTTCTTAGTAGATATATTGATACCGCCAACAAGAACATATCTGTCTACAGAAGGTATAAGAACTTTTGCATCATTTACAATACTTATAGATGGGAGATCATATATGACAAAATCATAAGATGACTTGAAATCATCGCAAAGAGCTTCCATTTTCTCACTGCAAAGAAGTCTTACGGGTGTATTATATCTTTCACCTGATGCAATGTAGCTCAGATTCTCATATGTAGTATTACAAATAATATCTGATTCCTTTACATTATCTTCAGTAAGATATGTTGCAAGATCCATACCTGCAGGAGCGCTTATTCTTTTGAACTCATTTCCTTTTCTAAAATCACAATCTACGAAAAGAGTCTTCCAGCCAGCTTCTGATAAAGCTATAGCTATTCCAAGTGCTACAGTAGTAGTACCTACTCCGCTTCCAATACCTGTAAAAAGAAATGAACTTGCCTTATATTCACGCTTCATCTCATAGATGCCAACAACTATACGGTCAATAGCTTCATTTACGGCATAAGTTTCATTCCCGTACAACTCTAAAACTTTTTCTTCCATGCTTTTCCTTCCCCTGTGAGCTAAATGGTTATTGCCCACAATATTTCCATGTTACAAAAAACCTTATCTAATATATACAAATCTATTATTATGGTCAAGAAATCTTACAATGTTGAAAGCCAATTGACCAAAAAAATAACCGGCAGAGAAAATCTGCCGGTTATACAAAATCAAAATTATTATGATTAAAAAAAATTCCCAATAAAATAAATCCCCTCTTTAAATACATAGTGTCTCCCAAACACTACATCTCAACAATATGATATCCATCCGAACTAAATGCAAGCACCAATTCCTGAATAAGCTCATCATCACTTTCATATTTAGCAAGAGCTTTGTTCGACGGAGGATATATTTTTTTATTTCTCTTAAAATCATGCAAGCTAAGTAAATGGCTGATAACAAATCTGTCTTTTCTGATATAACGTACAAAAAAATAAATATCATGAGATATCAACCATCTGTACATTTCTTCTTTTGTGCTAATTTCCTTTTTGACATTTCTTTCAAAAAAAGCTAACAGCTTCTCATCATCCTCATTACAGAGAATAACATTAAATAAGGTGTTACCATATAAATACTTCTTGTTATACGACTCGTTCAATACGCACACACCCTTTCTGCGGGTATTACCACGAATTTTACTAACAGTCTTATTTTACCAAAAAAAGCATTTATTAAAAATATACATATTAGACAATTTTAAAATATTAATATAGCACAAAAACCTCTTGATTTTTTAGTTTGAGTATGTACGTTATTGCAATTTTCTTAAGTATAATGCACGAAAAGCAGTTATATCTTCAGCATTTATCACTGCTTAGAGCAGTTAGCATATTTGCCCACTTTCTTTTGGTCATTTTTAACCTCATGTCGCGAGCAAAGCGAGTGACTAATGGTTCAAATTGGTGGAGCTCGCGACACCAATTTGGGTTTGAAAGTGGAACACTTTCAAACTTAACTTAACGTCATAAGAAAAACAATTTGCCAGTAGTTCAAAATTAATTGAACTCGTAATATCAATTTAGCTTTAAGTAAGTATTTTCAAATTCAACCTCTTGTCACAAGCAAAATATGCGGCTAATAAGTTCCAATTTGTAAACAAGCTAAAAATAATATCTGGCTGTAATATGTTATTACAGATAACATTTATTGTATTTTTAAAATTATAATTGCACTTTTTATCAGATAATGTTATTGTAAATTATGTAATTTGTATCAGCAATTGTTATTTATGATAACATCTGATAAAAATCACAAGAATTTTCCAATTTATTATCAAAACTATTGAACAAGTTTAGTGGAGCTAATGTATATTTTAAATCATATGACTTATCTTTGAATAAGTCAGTAACACTTATCAGCTCCCCGAATTGGAGTAGCGAGCTCTGCCAATATCAAACAATAAAACACTCGCAGAAAGATGTGAAATAATTATGAAGAAAATATCCCAAGAAACACTGGCAAACACAATCATTACAAACCGCAAGTCACTTAACATGACTCAGGCACAGCTTTCAGAAGCCACAGGAATCAACCGCACAATGCTAAGTCACCTTGAATCCGGTGAATATATGCCTTCTATACCTCAGCTTGAAGCACTTTCTGAAACACTCAAATTCGATATTACAGATCTTTTCGAAGAAACAGATGACACAAACTCTCTTCCAAAAGCATCTCCCAAGAATATCGCAGTTGCAGGAACTGGATATGTAGGCCTTTCACTTGCCACTCTTCTGGCTCAGCACAACCACGTAACAGCTGTAGATATCATTCCTGAGAAAGTCGAGATGCTCAACAACAAGAAATCCCCTATCCAGGACGATTATATCGAGAAATATCTTGCAGAAAAAGAGCTTGATCTTACAGCTACAACAGATGGCGCTGCAGCTTACAAGGATGCTGATTTTGTCATAATCGCAGCACCAACCAACTATGATGCAAAGAAGAACTATTTTGACACGTCAGCTGTTGAGTCTGTAATCGAACTTGTAATGAGCGTAAATCCTAATGCTGTAATGGTGATCAAATCCACCATTCCTGTTGGTTACACAGTGTCTGTCAGAAAGAAATACAACACAGATAAGATCATATTCAGCCCTGAGTTCCTTCGTGAATCCAAAGCTTTGTACGATAATCTCTATCCTTCACGTATTATCGTAAGTACAGATTCTAATAACGCATCTCTTGATAAGGCAGCCCACGAATTTGCAGCACTCCTTCAGGAAGGCGCTATTAAAAAGAATATCGATACATTGTTCATGGGCTTTACAGAAGCAGAAGCTGTAAAACTTTTTGCTAATACATATCTTGCACTTAGAGTATCTTATTTCAACGAGCTTGATACCTATGCTGAATCCAAGGATCTCAATACAAAACAGATAATAAGCGGCGTATGCCTTGATCCTCGTATCGGAACTCATTATAACAATCCATCCTTTGGCTATGGTGGATATTGCCTCCCTAAGGATACCAAGCAGCTTCTTGCAAACTATCAGGACGTTCCTGAAAACCTTATAGAAGCTATCGTAGAATCAAACCGCACAAGAAAAGACTTCATCGCAGACAGAGTTCTCGATATCGCTGGAGCTTATGGTAACTCTGAGTCATTCTCAAAATCAAAAGAACATGAAGTAGTAGTTGGTGTATATAGACTTACAATGAAGTCTAATTCTGACAACTTCCGCCAGTCATCTATTCAGGGAATCATGAAGAGAATCAAGGCAAAAGGCGCTAAGGTTGTGATCTACGAACCAACTCTTGAAGATGGATCAACATTCTTTGGTAGTGAGGTTGTCAACGATCTTGATAAATTCAAGAAGATAAGCCATTCTATCATCGCTAATCGCTATAACAGCTGCCTTGATGATGTTAAAGATAAGGTTTATACAAGAGATTTGTTCCAGAGAGACTGATAATTATCGATAAAAAGCCTTGGCTACGGTAGCCAAGGCTTTTTATATATACTGCAACATACAAACTTACTTACTTCTCAGATAAAGAGCTATCGACAAAAGTCCTACAGTCTGCAGAGCATGGAATATAACGGATGTCCATACTATCCCCATAGTCCTGCCTGCAAGAGTTATAGTATTCATCTGCATTACTGCAAATGCCAGAACAAATGCTCCCATTAGAACAAGCGCAACTACCTTAAGATTTCTATCCTTTATAAATATACCTGTAGCAAATATAGCAATTATTATCGCCATCGTCATACCCATATATTTAAAACCATGTGTTACGTTATAAATAGCGATAAAATCAGCAGATGCCATATCTAATGCCGATAGGGACAACATAGTGATAAAACGCTGATACATGGCACCGCCCATCTCCTGTAACAGGCTCATTCCAACAAGAACAAAAGCCCATATCTGAAGAAGCTGGAATGTTGAATATGATGATAAAGTTGATACTCCTCCCGGATTAAACTCTTCTTGAAGTTTGGCCATCTCCAGGTAATCATCTTTAGAAACAACAGACCTTGCTCTGTTGAGCCTTCCATAAGCATTCGCAAATACAAGAAATGTAAGAAAAATCCTAATGCCTGCAACAATATTACCAGAGACAGCTATATCTCTATTGAGCATATCAGGAGACCCTATTATCAGCTTACCAAGAACAATCCTTACAACGCCCATTACCAAAGCTTCTGCAAAATTAACCGCCGCAGTCTGTATCAAAGCATCCGTTAAAACATGGTTCTTCTTGCTTATGTACACAGTTATATCCCCCATACGTCCTTATGTCTTATAATCTATTATAATACGTTATTATGTCATGAAGAAATCGTTATCCGGTAAAACTACAATAAAAAAATTCATTCCCGAAAACTAATTCAGAAATGAATTTTATCGCCATCACCTTATCCAGTGTACTGTCTCATTCACGTTTAACCAGATTACTGGTCGATGAACTTATCTTCATCGCCAAAGTTTTTGACAATGACTAGCAGATCCTTGGAAGTCCTTCTCCTTGTAGAATATCTAAAGAACGCTTTCCGCCTATCTTTGTTTTTAATATAACTTGCCCGGGAGCGTCTTCTTTTACTTCACCTATGATAGCAGCATCTTGACCGTATTTACTGTTTTTTATAACTTCCAGAGCTCTATCTGCATCCTCTCTATCAACAATAGCGATAAGTTTACCTTCATTGCCCATATACATAGGATCAAGTCCAAGAAGACCACAAAAGTCCCTGACAACCTGCTTTACAGGAATATCTTCATCCTTAACATAGAAAGTCTTGCCTGATGCAGTTGCAAGCTCCTTCATAACAGTTCCAAGGCCGCCTCTGGTAATATCTCGTAGCGTATGCACTTTAATATTCTCTATCAAAAGATTCCTGACCATCTCTACCAGTGGGGCATTATCACTGGTGACGTTGGTGTCAATTTCCATTCTCTCTGAAAGTATAGCTGCATGATGATCCCCCATTGTACCGGATACAATAATGACATCTCCGTCACATGCGTTAGCTGCCTTTATATCAACATTGTCAGAAACAATTCCTACTCCTGCAGTATTAATATAAAACTCTCCATCACCATTGACCACCTTGGTATCGCCTGCTACAATCTGTACTCCTGCTTCTCTTGCTGTCTCTGCCATAGAGTGAACAATCCTTTTTAGAAGGTCGATCTTAACTCCTTCTTCAAGAATAAATCCGCATGTGATGTACTTAGGGGCTGCCCCTCTCATGAGAAGATCATTGACAGTTCCGCATATACATAATCTGCCAATATCTCCGCCTTTAAACTCAGGAGGTGTTACGACAAAGCTGTCAGTAGTAATAGCAATCCTGCCACCCCCAGTCACAACCGCGCTATCTTCCATCTGGTCAAGCGTATCATTTCTAAATTCACTGGCAAATATTTCATTTATAAGTTCTGAAGTGGCACTTCCGCCGCTTCCATGTACCATTGTGATCACATCCTGTTGCATTTCATTTCCTCTTTTTTTATTTAAAAATTTGACTACTGAATCATTGTCTCACAGAATCTACAGCTAGTGCAGATTTTGGAAGGTACATACAATAAGGCACTACTAATTTTCAGTCATGTCTATTATTAGCATAGTAAGTAAAACATCCACCTTCTGTAGATACCATGCAGGCCCCCTGTGGCGTCATTGGAGTACAAACCTTACCATAAAGGGGGCATTCGTATGGCTTCTTTAAACCCATGAGTACCTTATCACAGCTGCACGCAGGGTTGATCTTCTTATCACTTACAAGATCATAGCTTCCTGCATCAAATCTCATATACTCTTTTTTTAGAACCATTCCTGAATTCTCAACAATCCCCATTCCGCGCCAGATAGCGTCTTTTTTCTCAAAAAAAGTATTAATAAGTTCCTGTGCCTTGAGATTCCCTTCTTCCTTAACAACTGACGGATAGAAATTCATGACTTTGCCCTGACCATATGCATTAACAATACCATACAAAGCTATTAGAATCTGTTCGCCGGAAAAACCTGCAACGCCAAAAGGAATCTGGTATTTAGATGCTATATTTTCAAAACAGTGTATTCCTGTTACGACAGATACATGCCCAGGTGCCAGAAAACCGTTAATAGGCGCTCCTTTATCACAAAGCCAGGTGATTACTTCCGGCATAGTCTTAAGAGCCGTAAGCAGTTTAACATTATCTATATGCTCTTCAATAAGAGTCTGCATTAGAAGTGCATAAACCGGCATAGTCGTTTCAAATCCAACAGCTGCAAATATAAAAGTGGTCTCCGGTTCACTTTGGGCCATCGCGACAATATCCATGGGACTATATACCATGGCAACTCTCCCGCCCTGTCCCTTGATAACAGACAGACTCTTACTAGATCCCGGAACTCTGATAAGATCACCAAATGTTACAACACAGGTACCCGGCTCCATAGCCAGTTCCAATAAACGGTCCACATACGAAGATGGTGTAACACATACAGGGCATCCTGGCCCTGATATCAGATGTATATTAGGAGAAAGAAGTCCCGGTATCCCATTTTTTGCAATTGCACCGGTATGGCTTCCGCATACTTCCATGATATTCATTTCAGGTCCGTCATAGGATCCCAGATAGTCAATAATCTTGTTTAAATCCATGATCAGATAGCTTCCAATTCCTTAAATAATCTCTCTATTTCTTCCGCTTCAGATTCAGATACCTTCTGCATTATGCATCCCGCATGAACCAGAACCCTGTCTCCTTTTTGTACATCAACAAGTCCTGTACGGGCATTAACTGTATTTCCATTAAAATCCACAGTCGCATCTTTATCTCTTACCTCAATTACTGTTCCCGGTAATGCTACGCACATATATGATCACTCCTTTAATCCTTTATTTCCAGCTTGCATCCTGATAGATACAGCTGTCCCAAAGCCAGTCCTCCATCGCCTGGCGGTACCAGCGAATTCTGATACAATGTATACTCTTTATCATTGCATATCATCTGTAAATCCTTATTAAGTATCCTATTTAAAAATGTGCCTCCACCAATAGCTATATTTTTATTCTTATAGCCGTAAAATCTTCCTATATTCTCTGCAACTTCTACAGCGGCCTTTGATAACGACTTATGAAACCCAAGAGAAAGATCCATAATATCTTCTCCTTCAAGAAGTTTATTACATATATCAGCTATCAGTCTGACACCATCCATGTAGAATATACCATTTTTTATAATATCAATAGAAAGAGGCGTCGCCATCTTAGCACCAGCAGCGCATATTTCAAGTTTGGATGCACACTCGCCTTCGTAGCTATTATAACAGCATACACCAAGAAGAGCACATACCGCATCAAATAAACGTCCCATCGAAGTTGACTCTATAGTATTAATATTATGGTCTAGAGCTGCGTCCAACAATTTAATATCAGGTGCACGGTGGTCCTTAAATACACTTTCTAGACGTTTGGCTAAGTCATCTATAATACCAGAATCAATATATCCTCTTAACTTTGCTTCATAAAGATAACAATATAAAGATTTGAGAGCATCTCTTGAACCATCATCGCCGCCTATCATCTTTACTGGAAGCAGGCTTCCTGAATGTCTGATTTTTACATTCCGCCTATGATCGCTGCCAGAATCCTTAGTGATATCACACCACCAGAATTCGCTTCCCCATATGCTATTGTCTTCTCCATATCCGGTGCCATCAAATGCTATTCCCACAAATCTTCCGGTCATATCATGCTCAGCTGCAACAGCCATAACATGTGACAAGTGATGCTGGTAATATCTTATTCTATCTTTGTCACCAGATAACTTAACAGCTTTTTTTGAAGATATATATGCAGGATGCTTGTCACAAACATACATTGTGGGCTTTATATCCAGCAAAGCTTCCATATGACCAATTGCATGATCATATGAAGCAGCTGCTTCATAATCATCCAGATCTCCAAAATGTGCTGACAGATATGCTTTATCACCCTTCCCCAGCGCAAATACAGACTTAAGATCTCCTCCAGCAGCAAAAGTCTCTTGTCGCAGTTCAAAAGGAAGATCCACCGGCCATGGCACAAGCCCTCTTGCACGCCTGATGATCTGGACTACGCCTGAATTGACCTGATATATAGAGTCATCAAGAGGTGTTAATATCTTCCTTTCATGAGTCAGCATAAAATCAGGTCCACCAGTTCCAAGATATGACTTCATGATATCAGGATCAGTGACTATTGGCTCACCGCCCCTGTTACCGCTTGTCATTACAAGAGGCCCTGTCTCTTGTAGTAAAAGAATCTGAAGAGGACTACAAGGAAGCATTGCTCCTACTCTGTCGCTTCCTGCCAGGACTTCGTCAGCAAATTCAGAAATCCCATCACACACCTTACTTTTATTAAGAAGAACGATCGGCCTTGGATTAGATTTTAAAAGTTCTTCTTCTTTTGGCGATACTTTGCAGTATTTTTTGATAGAATCAATATCCGGGAACATTACTGCAAATGGCTTAGCTTCACGGTTCTTCCATATCCTAAGCTTCTTAACCGGTTCCTTTAAAAAAGGTGAAAAAGTAAAATGAAATCCGCCGATATCAAGAACTGCACCAATCTTACCTTCTTTGATTCTTTCTATTGCTGTATATATGGCTTTATCATTAGAATATATTTCTTTATAATTAAAAGACCTCTCTGATATACCTTTATGCTTATCATGAAACATACTATTCGAATATAAATCATTACCAATAGTATGATCATAAGATTCTATGTTGCTTTCTAAATCATATTCAACATACTTAAGCTGAGGACCGCACCTATGACAAGATATAGTCTGTGCATGCCTTCTAATATTTCCCTTTTGTGTATACTCATAAGAACAATCCGGGCACATCCTAAATATATCCATTGTTGTAGTATCTCTGTCATAAGGAACAGTATGCATTATTGAAAATCTAGGGCCGCATGAAGTGCAGCTTATAAATGGATACCTGTATCGCCTGTTGTCCGGATCCAGAAGCTCTTTAGTACATGTATCACATATAGCAAGATCCGGCGGAAGAAGTCTTTCTGTGTCTATATGACTCCCGCTATCAGCGATCCTGAATGAACAATCACCGCTTATATAACCTTTGCACTCTATTTCAAACTCCGCTGCAGACATATCTTCAGTTACTATGCTGCTAATAACTGCACCTGCCGGAGCATTTATCTCTATACTTTTAGTAAACATATCTAAGCTATCATTATCAGCACTTGCTACAATGATAACTATACCACCGCAGTTTTTTACTATACCGCTTATATTAAGTTCTTCTGCGCATTCTGCAATAAATGGCCTAAATCCTATTCCTTGTACAAGGCCCTTTACTGTGATACGTACACATTTTTTTTCAACCATATCAATTAAAATCATGGGGAATGGCAAGGCCATTCCCCAGTAGTATAATCACATTGTTAACCTTATGTCACGAGCAAAGAAAGTGACTAATTGTTCACTTTGCAGTATTAGCTGTATTATTAGCTTGTGTAGCTACAACCGGCTTTTCAGGTTCCGGTGGTCTGTCATAATGTGCTACATTTTTCTCAGGTCCGGGTGTCTGATAACCTGCTTCCATATGGAGACATTTCTTAGGGCACTTCTGAGTACAATATCCGCACTGGATGCAGTCAAATCTGTTGATCTCCCATGTACGTGCTACTCTGTCAACCTTTATTGCACCTGAAGGACAGTTAATCGCACACAGTGTACATGATATACACTTCTCGATTTCAATTTCTATATGTCCGCGGCTTCCTTCAGGATATGCCGCAGGCTCAAATGGATACTTGGTAGTAACCGGCTTTTTGAAGAGGTTACTAAGCATCGATTTTTTAAAAGTCATAATACTCATTATGTAAATCCTCCTTCAATCAGCGTTCTGTACAAGAGATACATGGATCAATACTTACTACAAGAGGGCCAACATCAGAATAATCTGCGCCCTTAAGCATCTCACAAAGAGGTGCGATATTAGCAAAAGTGGGGGTGCGGATTCTCATACGATCAAGAATCTTAGTCCCATTACCTTTGACATAATATATTGCCTCTCCTCTTGGCTGCTCTATTCTCATGAAATATTCGCCCTTAGGGAATCCTACAACCTTTGTTTCAAGTTCTCCCTCAGGAATCTTGGCAAAAGCCTGACGAATTAGATCAATACTCTGAAACAGCTCATTTATACGAACTTCAAGTCTTGCATAGCAGTCGCAATCATTGGACACGATAGGCTCAAAATCAAGATCACCATATGCACAATATCCTGTAAGACGGATATCATTCTTGATACCGCATGCTCTTGCAAACGGTCCTACTGCACCAAGGTCATGTGCTTTTTGCGTTGTAAGAACACCTACTCCCTTTGACCTGGACTGCACCGAATAGTCGTTTAAGAATACTTTTGCTATATTTTTAATTTCTTTTTCAACAACATTCATCTGATCAAGGATGAATTTCTGCTGATCAGCATTTATGTCACGAAGAACGCCGCCGACCTTATTAACTGAGAAAATAAGTCTTCCACCACATGTCATCTCATGAATATCAAGGATCTTCTCACGGATTCTCCACGCTTCATAGAAAAGTGACTCAAATCCAAATGCATCTGCAGCAAGTCCAAGCCATAATAGATGTGAATGAAGTCTCCCAAGCTCTGCCCATATTGTACGAAGGTACTTGGCCCTTGTCGGAACTTCTACATTCATGATATGTTCTATTGCTTCAACATAACCAAGACCATGTCCAAATGAGCAGATACCGCAGGTACGCTCTGCAATATACATCATTTCATTAAAGTCTTTTTTCTCAGCAAGTCCTTCAAGACCTCTGTGAATAAATCCTATATTTGGTATAGCCTCTTCAACTACTTCATCTTCGATAACAAGATCAAGGTGAAGTGGCTCCGGAAGTACCGGATGCTGGGGGCCAAATGGAACTACACTTTTCTTACCCATTATTTCTGACCTCCTTCATTATTATTGGCAGGAGCATTTGCAGCTGCAGCCTTGGCCGCAAGGGCCTTGGCTTTTGCCTCTGCTATTGCTCTTTGTTTAGCTTCCTCGGCAGCTTTTGCCTCCTCTTCTGCCTTTCTGGCAGCTTCTATGGCAGCTTTTTTCTCTTCTTCTATACGCTTTTTCTCATCTTCCTCAGCCTTTTCCTTCTTTTCTAGAGCGCCCGGAGGAAGCATGGGAGCTTCTTTCTCAATACGATAGAACTTACCATGATAGTTAACATCGATCATCTCAATATTAACGTCAAAAAGCTCTGCCATCTCATTTTCATAGAAAACAGCATATGGATAGATCTTACAGATACTTGGTACCTGTTCAAAAACTTCTATAACTACGCGAAGTATTGAGTACTGATATGTATCATCATCTGCAAAAGAATAGCTAAGCTCATACTTTTCATTAACATAAGCAACACATATCTGTGACAGACGAAGACCTGCCTCTTTTTTCTTCATAACCTCGAACAGGAGCTTATCTACAGGGATAGTCTCATGAATCTGTTCTGGATTCATAACATTGATCATATGTTTGCTCCCTTCTGATTTTTAACAAGTTCATCATGTTCATCGGAACGCTTCTGGAACAGGGCTACAGCCTGTATGATTCCGTCTATAATAGACTGTGGTCTTGCAGCACATCCCGGAACATATATATCTACAGGAATAACAGTATCTGCGCCGCCCAGAATATTGTATGTATCTTTGAATACACCACCTGTACATGCACATACACCAACTGCTACGACTACCTTAGGTCGTGGCATCTGATCGTAGAGCTGCTTAACAACAGGTGCATTCTGCGCATTAATACCTCCTGTGATTAAGAAAATATCTGCCTGCATAGGATCACCTGTATTCACAACACCAAGTCTCTCCGCATCATATACAGGTGTCAGCGAAGCCAGAACTTCTATATCACATCCATTACAGCTCGATCCATCATAGTGGAGGAGCCAAGGGGATCTTTTTATATTCATCTCATGTGTCCTTTCTTACATCAGCCGATCAGCATCAGAACCATCAGATTAACGCCACCGGCCAGAAGAGTTACAAACCAGCTAAGTTTCAACATATCCTGCCACTTCATACGTGCAGACGAATTGTCTATAAGGATCTCAAGAAAATAAGTTGCAAGTATTACTACTACAGCTACCAGATAGCTGATAGGATTCTTGTTGATTATAAACAGAGCTTCTACAGACAGCATAAGGATAGTCTCATACCACTCTGTGATCTGGAAGTAGGCAAGATTCTTAGCACCCATTTCTGTAGTAAGACCCTTAACCAGTTCCTGATGCGGGTGGTGAGATTGTGCGCTGTCAAAAGGGGACTTACGCATCTTAATTGTAAGAATAAATACAAAAGCCACAAAAAATCCCGGCATTTTAATAATTGCACTAGTATCCTGATTTATAATCTCATCAATCTCGAAAGATCCGGTTGTAAGATAAAAACCTACAGCTGCAAGGAGAACAGCAGGCTCATATGCCATATCCTGTACAAGCTCGCGAAGACCTCCCATAGTACTCATAGGAGATCCTGTAACTGTAGCTGCAAAGTATATAAATACTGCAGCAGACGACAGTACGAAGAAGATCATAAGAAGATCAACACCAGCATAGAACATACAGCCAGTCATTATAGTAAGAAGAAGATATGACATTATCAAAAATGACTGTGATCTGTCTACAACGATTATCTGCTTTTTGAAAAGCTTGATCACATCAAATAAAGGCTGTCTTATTGGAGGTCCCACACGTCTTTGCATTCTAGCAGAGATCTTGCGGTCAAATCCTTCAAGGATCGCACCGATAAACGGAGCCACTATTATATAACAAAGAACAGGTATTATTTTTGTCATAAGATTGCACCTCCGAGTGTACGGGAAATTATCATACTAAGCATAATGATAAGCACTGCCGCTGTAATAGCCATACTCGGTATCATAAGCTTACGCTGTCCGCATACATTCTTAAAATAAAGATTAGAAAGAACAAGTTCTCTATCTGCTCCCATAGAACCAACAAATGCATCATTTTTGCCTGTATTGATACCATTCATATAAGAAAGCTTTTGATTTGCACGAAGCTTCTTATCATGAATATATGCCAGAATAGGAACTGCAAAGAAAAAGCATATTAATATAATAAGTATATAAAGAACATTGTTGCCTATAACCTGCTTGGATTCACCGAACATCTCAACAAGAAGAGGATCCACATATGTTGATGAAAGAAGCGGGAACAACACGCAAAGGGCTATCATAAGAATTGCATGTATTGTAAGTGAGATCATCTCATTTTTCTTGGTGATATCTCTTACTACAGGCTTGTTTGTATGTGCTATAAGCTTACCAAGCCACTTGGTCCAGTAAAAAGATGTTGTAGCAGAACCAAAGCAGATAAAGAATACCAGCATGATATTTCTTTCATCTACAGATGCCTTAAGAGCAGCCCATTTGGAGATTAGCATACCAAACGGTGCAAGGAACATACCACATATTCCTATGAACATGAAAACAGCAAGTACAGGAAGTCTGTATAAAAGACCATGCATATTCTCTACATCACGGCTATGAAGAGAGTTCTCTGTAGCACCTATATCCTGGAACAGAAGTGACTTTGATATAGCATGGAATATCATAAGAAAGCATCCTGCCCATATAGTCTCAGGTCTTCCTACACCAGCGCAGGCAACCATAAGACCAAGGTTAGAAATTGTAGACATGGCAAGAACCTTCTTACCGTCACTTTGCGCAATTGCCATTATTGATGCTGAAAGGAATGTAAAACCACCAATAAATGAGATCATAGTTCCTGTCAGTGTTCCTGACATCGCAGGAGCAAGACGGAAAAGAACATAAATTCCGGCTTTAACCATTGTTGCTGAGTGAAGAAGTGCAGATGAAGGTGTAGGTGCAACCATGGCTCCCAAAAGCCATTTTGAAAATGGAAGCTGAGCAGCTTTAGTAAGAGCTGCAAACGCAATAAGAGCAACACCTATGATCGCTGCCTTGGAATATGAATCTCCGTGTACCTGCGCAAGCTCTACCATAGCCTTAAGAGATACAGTATGCTCCTCAATAGCAAAATATATAATTCCAACAGTAAGTGCACATCCACCTAACAGGTTGATCCACAATGCTCTAAAAGAATTAAATATCGCTTCCTCTTCCTGCGTATATCCAATAAGAAGGAAGGAACATATACTTGTTGTCTCCCAGAACATTTCGATCCACATAAGGCTTTGTGATAAAACAAATCCAAACATAGCTCCCAAGAAGATAAACAGTATCATAAAGAAATAGTATCTTCTGTCCGGGATATTCGTGTGATAATGCTGATAACCATGCATATATCCAACAGCATAGATTATGATTAGTGAACCTATGATTCCGATGATTATACACATAAGGATTGATAGATGATCTACGCGAATATGCGCGATTCCATCTACATCAAACTTCGGCCCGAAGAACTCAAGCCATATGATTGCAAATGTCGGAATTATTGACATAAGACTGATCCATGGACGCTTGTACTTAAAACTAAGAAAAGTAGCTACGCACATGAGAACCAGATCAGCAGTAAATATCAGCTTGTCAACATCCCTGGTATGTACATAAAATTCCTGCGGTTCAAATCCAGAAAGCCCCCATTGAACAACAAGAAGTCCTACCGTGATCATTATGATAACGGCACTTACATAGGCAATTGCATTTCTTATCTTATTAATTCTGATACAATACATGAAAACAGAGATAATAAGCGGAAAGCAAATAAGAAATGGTATTTCCCACATATTTGTAAATTCCTCCTGATATTATGATTGCATAAAAAAAGCGCAAGAATATAAGTACATATCGGCTGAGCCAATGCCTAAATCGTCTCATAAGCTACGCCTTTAAATAAGCCACATTATAATATACATCGAAACTCGTTCCAATTCTAGTTAAAAGTTTCACAAAATATATGGCAAATCTCTATGATATGTGCTAAAGTTAGTTCGATTATTTTAGCTATTTTTACTTAGTCGAATTTACTAATGTTTTAGGGCGCAAGACATCCGGGGGATGTCTGCTTTGCGCCGACCGAAGTGGAACGTAGATGTGAAAGTTTCGAAGAAACAGACAATCTATTAGTCATAAGGTGTCAAAAGGAACTTTTGACACCTACCTCATTAATATATGGAGTTTTCATACTCCGGAAAGAATACTATCATGCATGAAATGAGTTATATAATGCGCCTTGCCAAAATGGCGATAGATACTGCTACTAGCAATAATGCAAAATCTGTAGAATCAGTCTCTATACAAGTCGGCGAAATGACAGGCCTTATTCCTGAATATCTAAAACGTTATTATCCTAAAGCTGTCCAGGGAACTATACTTGAAGGTTCTATGCTCCAAATAGAGTATCTTCCGGTACTCGTTAGATGCAGAAACTGCAGTTGTGAATATCATCCAGACAGAAGCAATGAATATCTGTGCCCTTCCTGCCGTAGTAGCGGAAGTGATCTTCTAAAAGGCAGAGAATTTCTTATCAAAAATATTGTTATAAATGACTAAATTAACATGCAGCAATTAATGAGCCTTAAAATATTATATCTAAAGCATTTTCTGCCAACAAACCCATTACAAAATTAATGTCAATTATTAAAAAAGCATAAATTCACCATATTAACTCCAGCCCTTCAAAGTGCTAAAGTCTATATTATATTTAATCAAAGAAATAGCACAAATATTATATATTTTGGGATAACAGATTCTTAAAAGCATAATATTTCTTATTTATAAATCGTTAGGGTGCAAGGGAGCATATATGGGAACAAATGCATATCTCGACGAGGTCTTAAGAAGATATTCAAGTTCTTTTGATCTTTACAGAGATTATTCCATTTACGGCGAAAAGTATCCGGCATACGGATACTTTTTTTCATTAGGAGAAAAATACGTTCTTAAAAAAGAGGCTAATCTCTGGTCCATTCGGGCTTATGAGCATGTCCTTTTCTGTCAGACAGATACTCTTACCACAGAATACATAGATCATCTTCATAAAGTAATGGAGGATCATATGGAGCCTGAACTTGTAAGAAAAGGCCGGAAATATCCTGAAAAAGATCATATGATCTCATACCTGACAATAGTTGTGATATCTAAAAACACTCCAGACAAAGAGACTATCAAAAATATAAAAAAGTTTCGTTTTGATAAAGGTTATCTTTTTAATTTCAGGGGCCATAGCGAAGGCGGTTTTTTATGTGCATGTCTTGATTCCAAAGAAGTATATACCAATTACAGTGGACGAAGACTAAGGAAAATGTTTGAAGACGTTTTTAGATTCCTTGAAAAAAAGGCTTCCTAAGGCCTACATATCTTTTTTGCATAAAGATGGTCTTATAGCCGGATAGGCCATAACAGATCATAAACAAAAACAGCTCATTAAACCACTCTTACTGCAGACTGGTTTATATACAGTATCAGGTTAGTCTATGATTTCTTCCTGATACCAATTCAATCAAAATCATAAGGAGGAGATAGTATTATGAATGCAGCAGTATTATTAATTGTCAGCATAGCTATTCTTGCATGTGGATATGTATTCTACGGCGGATGGCTTGCTAAGCAGTGGGGCGTTGATCCTAAGAGGAAGACTCCTGCTCACGAACTTGAGGATGGTATGGATTATGTTCCTGCCAAAACCCCGGTTCTTATGGGACATCACTTTTCTTCTATAGCAGGAGCAGGTCCTATCAACGGACCTATTCAGGCCGCAGTATTTGGCTGGGTTCCTGTTCTTTTATGGGTACTCATCGGAGGTATTTTCTTTGGCGGGGTTCATGATTTCGGAGCTTTGTTTGCATCCCTTCGAAACAAGGGTCAGTCTATCGGCGAGATCATCGACAACTCTATGGGCAAGAAGTCCAAAAGGCTTTTCCTTACATTTGGATATCTTACACTTCTTTTAGTAGTAGCAGCATTTGCTTCTATCGTAGCAAGTACTTTTGGTACAACAACAGCAGCCGGAGCAGCTGTAGAAGGTGCAACTCTTGCAGCTAATGAATCTACTGCAATGATTTCATTCCTTTTCATCGCTCTTGCAATTGTATTTGGATTCTTCGTTTATAGAAAAAATGCACCAATCGGTATCGCATCAGTTTTTGGTGTACTTGGAATAGTAGCTATAGTTGCTATAGGTCTTAAGTTCCATCCTATCGCACTGTCCTACAACACATGGATGATCGTTATCGGAGCTTATATCCTTGTTGCTTCTGTAACACCTGTATGGATCCTTCTTCAGCCAAGAGATTACCTTAGCTCATTCCTTCTCTACTTCATGATAGCTGCAGGTGTTGTCGCAGTAATCGGCGCAGTGGTTACAGGTAATGGTAATTTCTCAGTTCCTGCATTTGGCGATGCCGCCCTTAAAGGAACAGGCGTATTTACTACAGGTACTATGTTCCCTGCACTTTTTGTTACAATCGCCTGCGGTGCTATTTCAGGATTCCATTCACTTGTTTCTTCAGGAACAACAGCCAAGCAGCTTGATAATGAAAAAGATGCAAGGCCTGTAGCTTTCGGTTCTATGCTTATTGAATGTGTTGTAGCAGTTATCTCTCTTTGCGCAATAGGTTTTGTATGGGTGTCTGCATCAGATGGTACATATGCATCTCCTACACAGGTATTTGCAGGCGGTCTTTCAGCTATGATCGGATCTTTTGCAGGTGAGGGCGCACAGAATGTTATGTATCAGATGCTCATCCTTGCAGTTTCTGTATTCTGCCTTACATCACTTGATACAGCAACAAGACTTGCAAGATATATGCTTCAGGAATTCGTACTTGAAAACGGACAGAGCTACAAGGATGCCAAGGGTGTAGGTCGTATCGTTGGTAATCCTATCGTTGCAACAGCTATCACAGTAGTACTTGGCGTAGCACTTGGTCTTACAGGATATACCAAGATCTGGCCACTTTTTGGAGCAGCTAACCAGCTTCTTGCAGCACTTGGACTTATCGCAGTATGCACATGGCTTGGACAGGTTGGCAAGAACAACAAGATGTTCTTTGTACCTATGGTATTCATGCTTGTTGTAACTATCGTATCTCTTGTTCAGACTATCATCGCTAAGATAAATGCATTTTCACAGACACAGGATGTTTGGGCTATAATCCAGGCTACTATCGCAGTTCTTCTTGTAGTTCTTTCACTGGTACTTGCAAAGACAGCCTTTACAACGCTTATGGCTCAGAGAAAGAATAAAGCTAAAAAAGATAATGCAGCATGATATATCCGTGTATATAATATGATCCATCCTTAAAATATAAGCCGCCCGTAGTTTATTATAGCTTCGGGCGGCTTATATTTTATCTAACAAAACTTCCCACTTGGACGGTGCAGTATGAATTATCTAATCAATCCTTATACACATCATAGTCAGATCATCAAATTGCTTTTCATCACCGACAAAGGCATTTACATCTTCTATAACATGTCCGATCAGAGCTTTCGGATCTAGGTTCGGCTCTTTGTTCAATGATTCAAGAAGTCTTTTGCTTCCAAACATTTTCTTATCTTTATCAGTTGCTTCTACAACTCCGTCTGTATATACAAGGATCGTATCGCCTTTTTCAAGCTCTATCTCATAATCCTTATACTTGACGCCTTCCATTCCTCCCAGAATTATTCCATGCGGATCCTTGAATATATCGAATCTGTCACCTTTTTTAATGAAGGGGTATTCATGACCTGCGCTTGAAGCTACTAACTTTTTTTCTTTAATCGAGAGTATTCCAAACCATACTGTTACGAACATTCCTTCTTTATTATTGGAACATATCTGTTCGTTGGCCTTCATAAGGGTCTTAGAAGGGCTAAGGCCCGCTATGGCAAGGTTCTTGATTATTATCTTACATGCCATCATGAATAGGGCTGCAGGGACTCCCTTACCTGATACATCCGCGATCACAAGTCCCAAGTGATCTTCATCTATAAGGAAGAAATCATAGAAATCACCGCCAACTTCCTTAGCCGCTTTGGCTGATGCAAATATCTCGAATTCATCTCTGCCTGGGAAAGGATCTGTAGCATCCGGAAGCATCGCTGCCTGTATAGCAGAAGCAGTATCCAGCTCTATCCTTATCCTTTCCTGCTCTCTTGTTACTGTATCAAGATTTTTAATATAGCTGTTTATTTCTTGCTCCATCTTCTGCATTGACGATAGCAGATCATTGGCTTCTGTAATCCTGGAACATGGTATATCCCCAAACACAAGCTTTACATTATCTTCATGCTTTAGAGATCTTTCTTCATAGCCTTCTGCGTACTTTTCTGCAAGATCAGATATATGCATTATGGGCTTTACCATATTTTTTTTGATAAAATATGCTATTAGTAAACATACAACTATAGCCAGAATAATGGCTGCAAGGGTGCTACTTATGATAAAGCTTATGAACCTGTCATTAATCTTACTTGTCGGAATATCTGCCGTAAGATATGCGTACACCCCGGCAGACTTGTCAGCATATATAAGCACCCCATCTGTTCGAAGTATACCAAAATATTTCGAACGGGAATAAAAGCCTTTAAACAGTTTGGTCTTTTTGTCAAAATTCTTGGAAGAGACCTCAAACATCTCACCGCAAGGAATAGCCGCCACATCTCTGGCATCCATGACATAAATTCCGTATTCCCTTTCAGGATACATTATAACAAAGTCAATCTCAGTAGCTTCAGTCCCTTTTCTTAAATCTTCCAGGAACCTCTGCATCTTGATGTAATCTTCTTCTTCAGGAACCGCCTTGTAGTGATTAAGATATGAATCAAGGTCATTGTTGTAAGCATTAAGCGGGTCATCTACGCTACTTAAGATACTATCGCATTCATCAACAAACCTCTTTATAAGCTCGTTGTCAAGCTGGGTAGCCGCTTCTCCCGTGATAGCTCTTGCCACATCATCGTATACCTCTGTGATCTGACGATAAAAAAACAAATAGCTAACTGCAAGGATAAGCCCGCCCAAAATGATAGCGTTAAAAGCTATCATCTTCACAACAAAATCCGTAAGTCTTACACTTCTTATCTTCTTATCACCCATGTCAGTCTTCATATAACCAATAATATCCCTTAAAAGTGATAGGCCACTAGAACAAGCCTTCATGTAAATTTTATCACGTTTATATATTATCAGTAAATTAGCTTTCAGGCACAAAAAAGTCCTCCGGAACTTATGATCATCTCATATGTTCTGAAGGACTTATTATTATCTGTTATCTATATAGGCTACTATATCTTTTATATACAGCTACTTATATCGCAATAAAATAGTATTCAGGATAAGACTCAATGATTGATGCCCTTGATCAGATCTCTGATATCTCCTATGCTCTTTTCCTTGACATACATGGGTGTATATGCTCTGAGCCACTTTCCATAAGCGTCAACAGTCATCTTCCTTGGAAGCGATACGCCAAGCTTCTTATGGATCATGATAGCGTCTTTTAACTGATTTGCGGTTGCCTGCATACGTGCCTCCTTTTCCGGAATTTAAATCCCTAGATACATAGCTGTTAACAAAATTCCCCCACACGCATTTTGTTATTGCCTATTCCCTAAACTAAAATCTTATTTATTTATAAAAGACTTAAGGGGAGCGTGTGCAAAGATGTTATCGGCAACCATATCAGAAAACTTTATATCTATTTTTTATTTTTGTAAAAAAAATTCTCAATATGCTTTTCTAATACCATTCAAAGGTCATTATCTTTATGCACATAGATTGTCCTACACCGTGTAGATCCAAGTTTTTTTACACCCCCTGCATGACTAACGTTATCTTAATGAGTATCTGTCTTATCCTGTCCTTTTTTATCCATATTCTGTTTATTATTCCGTTTGTTTGTTATAAAATATAGTTAACTGATTATCTTAATTAAACATATTTTTTAGATTATGACATAAGGGGCAAAAGAACTTTTGACGCATCCCTTATATCATGAGGTAGGTGTCAAAAGTTCCTTTTGACACCTTATGACTAACGGATTGTTCCGTTTCTACGAAACTCTCACAATCCTAAAACATTCGCAAATCCGCACTACGTGCTACTTTGCTCATGTTTTGCGGGTCATAAATTCATATTCGATTTCGAGCAAGCTCGAATCGAAATGACTTTTGACCCTTACGTCATATCATTAGTATGTTATTATTTCAATAAAAATACCATTCAGGGAGGTTACCATGCAAAAAGAAGAATTCAGAAAACATTTAGATCAGCTTATAGCTCAATCAGTAATGAACCAGTCTTCAGATCCTATGCATCGTAGTGACTGGATCAAGATCAGAGAATCACTTCAAGATGCGCTCAATGCGCTTAACGAACTTGATTCCTAATTCGTTAAACCTTCCCAATTGAACAAGTCGACATTCCCAAAGTCTTTACAGGGGCAGGCAGTATAATAATCTTCGCATAAAAGCTTTATTAAAAAAACACCACCGGCTAACCGGTGGTGTTTTCTATCAAAAATTATTTCTTGTTAACGGCATCCTTAAGAGCCTTACCAGCCTTGAACTTAGGAGCTACAGAAGCAGGAATCTTGATTGTAGCGCCAGTCTGAGGATTCTTACCGTTTCTAGCTGCTCTCTTAACTGTCTCAAATGTTCCGAAGCCAACAAGCTGAACCTTGTCCTTCTTCTTCAGAGCCTTTGTTACTGTGTCAACGAAAGCCTTTACTGCTGCGTCGGAGTCCTTCTTAGAAAGACCAGTTTCCTTTGCAATTGCATCAACTAATTCACTCTTGTTCATTTTGTTTTCCTCCACTTTTGGATTTTATTGTATGAACTGTACTTAGTTGGACTTGCCAACAAAGTTATTTTACCGCTATTCTACGTAATTTACAACATAAAAATGCGTTATTTTCTAACTTTTTTGAATTTTTTTCTCTCAAATCCTCATATTCAGTGATTTTTATAGTTCATGTGGCCTATTTTACTGATTATTATGTACCTTTTTCTTCTATACCTTATCATTTCAATACTTTTTTATATTTTAGTAAAACAAGCTTTGTACTTTACATACTAAAGCTTTACAAGCATTTCATTCATTAACTTGTGGACAATCAGGGTGTATCATGCTGACTTATAGGGTGTTATATTTTTGCAAGTGCAAATTTTTAAATCAATCATCTTCCAGTTCGTCCTGGAGTATAAAGCATTTTATGGATTCTATTAGGGATTTTAAATGATACTTCAAGATAAATACCGCATCATTATAATCATGATACTCGTATTTGATGACATCAAGAAGCGGATAGACGTATTCTTCTGTTTCTTCTATATATTCAATGACCTTCTGTCTTGAAAAAGAACTGGACATCGTAGACACATTATTAACCCTGTCTAAGGCTTTAACTATAGCTGCAGTGCTATCTTTTGCTATTCCGGCAAAATACTCTTCCTTGGACTGGCCTTTACGCTTTGTGAGCGTATCAACACAATCTCTTATTTCCTGAGGAAATGGAAGCTCTGACGGATCTACATTACAGTCTTCACATATATCATGAAGCATTGTTACGGCCAGCACCTTATCATCTTTTATTCCAAGAGCATGAGCCTGACAAGCCATCATCAGAGGATGGATGATATAAGGAATCTGCGCCTTTTTATTGAACTTATTCGCCTTTCTCATTTCCCCGCGATGCTTCTTTATAGAATATTCAAGAGCCAAATCCAGATTTTCAAGATGCTCTGTTTTTGCCGCCTTTTTAAGACGCTTATACATATTGTTTTCAGAAAAGATCTTATCTTTAACTTCCATATAAACACATATCTCCTCATTAAGAATCAACTGTGCTCTATTAGTATATCATACATGTTCTTTTTTTCGTCATCTTTCTATATATTATTAATGTTTTTTCCGATATATCTGATGGAGTTTTTTAACGCTTTTTAGTTTTATTCATTCTTGGATCTTAATTACAGTATTCGTCCTTATGAGGCAATATAATGAACCGTAAACAGACCGATTTTTTTTCTAGCCACAAACTTTATATCCTTTTTATCTTTACAACACTCCTTATTACTATTGTTGGACTGTTTATAGATAATTTTAGTTTACGTTTTTTCACTAAAGATGCACTGATTTTTACCAAAGGCTGGACTGTTACTGTCGACCACAATGTCCCTGAACTTGCCGACCTTAACGATTACAGCTTCGAGTGTTCCGCCTATAAGACTAATATAAGCTTAAAAAATACAATACCAGCCGGTATCCCAAAATTCTCCACCATCAGTATGCCACTTGATCTTAGCACTATTGATGTTTATATTTCTAATAAGCTTGTATATTCTTACGGATCAGAACTATACAACAAAGGTTTGATGGTTGGCAGCGGTCTTCATTTTATAACTCTGCCTACAAACTGCTCAGGTGAGAATATCCTCATTGTAATACGACCATCCGAAGACGGAGCATTTACAAGGCTCAATAATATCCAGATCATTGATACCAATGACGTATACTCCCTTTTTATCAAACAACAGATTGCCAGGTTTTTCGTCTCTGTTTTTTTATTTACATTCGGTCTTCTTCTTATTTTAGTAGGAATTAGCATTTCTATTTATGCAAGAAGATTGAATGTTCTTATTTCTGTTGGTCTGTTATCTGTCTCCATCGGCTTGTGGGCGCTAACTTCTTCAAAGACCAATCAGGTTCTCCAGCCGGATTTTGCTGTCAACAGTATTATCGAATATATGACCTTATTCTTTGCGCCTTTTGCTTTCCTTTTGTATATTACTTCCTTTTATGCTTCTATGAATAAGCCTCTGAGACTATATTATTTATATTGCGTTATAAGTATGGGAATTTTTAATATCGTTGCTGCGATCCTTCATTTTACCAATATAGTGCACCTGTCAAGAAGCCTCTATATCTTTTACTTTGTATGTATGCCCATAATACCCTTCATCATAATCTTAGCGCTTAAACCAAACAATAGTTCCAATGATAATAACAAGAAGATATTTTCTATAGGCAGCTCTATCATAATCATTACCTCCATACTTGATATGATAAGACATATCATTATGAAATATATATTTGTAGATTTATCTTATGATGTTGGTTCTCTTATTCCTTATGGAACATTCTTTTTCCTGATAACACTAATAATTGGTTACGATCTGCAGATCTATAAGACCATGTCTATTGAATTTGAAAAAAGAACTTTTGAAAAGCTCGCCTATACTGATGCTCTGACACGGCTTGGTAACAGAGCCAAGGCTGACAATGATATCCTCGATTATGAAAAAAACAATAAGGATTACATTATAATATCTTTTGATATGAATGGATTAAAAAAGGTTAATGACACTTTAGGCCATGATCTCGGAGATAAGCTCCTTGTAACATTTGGTGAGATATTAAATGAAGTATTTGGTGAAATAGGAAATATTTACCGCTTTGGCGGAGATGAATACATGGTTCTTTTAGATGATACATATTTTGAGCATATTCCATTATGCATTACAAGGCTTATATCCCTTGAAGAATCCAGATCCAAGGATTTCCCGTTCGAAATAGATACATCATATGGAATCGCAAGAAGTAAAGAATTAAAAGACAGTAGCCAGTCTTCCGTATATAAACTGGCTGATAATAGGATGTATGAAATGAAGATAGCCACTAAAAAGCAAAGAGACTGATGATTACTATCGACTTTTCGGGTCAATAACTCAGGTTCCTATTTATTTCTACCCTTTTTGTCCATTAAAAAAGTTATGTTATCATATTTTTGACCCATTTGGTCTATACCCTAAATGTCCATAAAATAAACTTATGGACATTTAGGGTTCTTGTTTTTAGCTATTTTCAAACCCGCATAAATACTGCATTCTATATTTACTTATGGACAAAAAGGGTGTCTTTATTATGGACTTTTTGGGTGTTGCATTTATAAAAATATATAAATAGATCCTTATTTTCTAAAGATTTATCCTGCTTTTAATCTACTTCTGGACATTTAGGGTGTGCATATAAACCTTTTTTATCCAGTATAAATCACTATTTCATCAAACTTATGGACAAAAAGGGTGTTTTATTTAATGGACTTTTTGGGTGTACCCTTTTTGTCCATATCTTTCACATAACTTTTAAGATAATTTACTTTATAGTGCCTTATCAATATGGTCTTCTATCCGAAAATAGCCACTTTTAGAGGCTTTAAAGATGTTTTGAACATATAAATAATAGTTATCTATAAAATACTGATCCTGCATAATTGCAGCTATACTACCTCTTAATGCTTTAATTATAAACTTTACATTTTTTGTACATAATAAAGTATTGTTAAACCTTTATAATATGTTTTATATAGATAACTTCTGACATTAAGGGTAATATCATACCCCCGAAATGTCAGAAGTTCTATAAAGAATTTATTTAATGGACAATTAGGGTGTCCAATAATAAAAGCTAGAACCTTGATTATTACTAGGTTTAAAGAACTTCTGGACTATTTGGGTCATCATCAAGGTTGTTGTTTATTTATTTTTTTGTTTATAACAACAAGTTATTTTATTAATTAATAACAGCTCTAAACAGCGTAATTACTGGATTTCTTATGCTTTATAGTGGACAAAACGGGTGCTATATCTGACTATTAGGGTTTTAGATATGGACGAATAGAGATTAATTCATGGACAAAAAGGGTATGAGATTTACAGCCTTTTTATGGCTGATTTGGGTTTTACTTGTAGCAATAATGGATTTAAGTTGTGGACGTTTGGGGTTAAACTAATTTTTTTCTGACATTTGGGGTGTTATTCTGACAAAATGGGTGTTATAATCATTGTTGGTAAGTCTGACATATAGGGTTTTATTCTGACAAAATGGGTGTCGGAAAGATTATGAGGGGGTATTATGCCGAACAGTATCGTAAAAAAAGGTGATAACTATAAGAAAAGTAATTTCCTTATAACTTCTAAATACAAATCTTCTATTCTTGAAAATAAGATCCTGTCTATCGCTCTTGCTAATGCTGATGATATTCATGAAGAAAGTGAAGGTCTTGTTTACGAGATCGCTGTTTCTGATCTTAAGCGTAAGATGAATATCAGTAAAAGCTATGGTAGCTTTTATGATAAGCTTGATGATGCTGCTAAATCTATGACAGGTCGTACTATTGGTACCAGCAATAAAAAGAATCGTACATTTGATTATATATCTGTCGTTACCAGAGCTACCAGTAAAGATGGTATTTTCAGGATTATTTTTAACCCTGCACTTAAAGATAATATTATTGACATTAAAGATAAGTTTACTGTTCTAAAGCTTTCAACAATGCTTTCTTTTAAGTCCTCATACTCTCTTCGTCTTTATGAACTTTTGAAGGATGAGCTCCAGGAGATTAAGTGGCAACAGGATAGAGATGCTATTACTCTTGGCAAAAAAAATACATACAGGCAGGAGAATCTTTTCAAATACGAGACATCAATCGGACTTGCAGAGCTAAAACTTGAAATGGGCGTAGTCAATGCCGAACTTGATAAAGTAAAAAGAGTTCTTCAGGGAAAAAATCCTGATTATGAGAAAGCAGTTGCCAGTTCACCGGAACAGATTTTCAAATCCTGGAGTGATTTTAGAAGACGTGTTCTTGAAAAGGCTACTGAAGAAATAAATGAAAAGACTGATCTACACGTAGATTTTGAAGCTGACAAAGCAGGCCGTGGCGGCAAAGTTGTAGGTGTCACTTTTATAATCACAGATTCTAAGAGCTATAAGAACTCAAATGCTGGCATTAAAACCGAATCTTCCGATGTTTTTATGGACGATTTGGGTGATCCATACATTGTTGAAGCAGAAGAACTTGATATCGATGATCTTATAGATAAAGTTAGGATGATCATCTCTGAAAATCTTAAGACTAAGGAGATTAAATCTATCCTTCAGGCTGCAGATAATGATATCAGCAAGATCAAAGATGCATACGAACTTGCCTGCAAACAGTCCGAGATTGAAAACCTTGTAGGATGGATGATATCTGCAATAAAAAATGGATATACAGCTACTCCTAAAAGGAAAAATAATACGTATTCTGACTTTGAACAAAACACTTATGATTATGAATTGTTAGAAGATGAATTGCGTGCAAATTAACGAAATTAAGTAAATACACTATTTGAAAATACACACCCTCTATTTGCCTCTCAGACAGGCTTTGTAATAGCTTAATAACTATTTTATCGATAAACATGTTCAGACGGTTATGCAGGCATATAGAGCCGATATAGAGCGTTGGTATATAAAATGCTAAAAGACAGCATAAATATGGATACTACTTCAATCATTTTTCTTTGCATATTATTATCTGAAACTTTTCACATACAAAACTTACGTAAGCATTTTAGAATTTTAGATTTAAAATGCTTACGTAAAGTTTAGTAAGTGCGAAATTTGAATAATAAAAAAAGATCACAGAACATTTTGTCCAGTGATCTTTTTTATTGTATATTCTTATGTTTTATTTTAACATTTTAATAATTCTTGTCAGATGTTCTTTTAATGCAAGTCTTTCATTTTCATCTGTTATCTTTGAGATGTTTTTCTCAAACTTGGTGAAGGAAGCTTCGTATTTGTCGTAATAAGATTTTGCTATCTTGTTTTTGGGAGAGGCAGTCTTTTTAGCAGGCTTTACTTCAATACTATCCTCTTCTACTTCCTGCTCATTATTCTGATCACCAAAAAGATTAACAAAGGCAATTTCACCTAAAAGCTCATTGCGCATATTTTCAAGGTTTTCATCAGTACTGTCATTCTTTATATTTTTGATATATTCTGTAAGCTCGTTTCTGGAAAATTCTCTTCCGTTTGCTACAGCTTCTTTGATCATATCTATAGTCTTGTTCTGAACAGATTCTGACAAAGTACTCATAGTGGATGCAATTGAAAGAGGAATAAGACCTTCTGATTCAGCATTTATTACAGCATCAGTACAGTCGTTTAGACGCATATACCTTTTAACTGTAGTAACGGATGTTCCAAATTCACTGGCGATCTCATTAAGAACATTACCGGTAAATCCCTCTTTTTTAAGTATACTTTTTAAAAGATTAATCTGCCTTGTGATATATATACTTTTTCCACTTGCAGCAGCATATATACTTCCACGTGAATGTATATTAAAAGCAAGTAGAAGTCGCTGCCTATCTGTTTCCTTCTCAGGATAAGGACTTACTGCGCAAGGTACAAGCTTGTTATAGCCAATCTTCTTAAGGGCGCGAACTCTTCTGTGGCCTGAATATATTTCATATGTTCCGTCACGTTTGTCCCATACATTTATAACTCCGCGAAAACCATCCTTTTTTATACCATTGGCCAGGTTCTGAATGGATTCTTCATCTACTCCACCGAATAACTCTTCGTTTTCTTTGTTTTCAACAAGCTTATCAAGTGCTATATCCAGACTCTGAGAATCTTTCTGCTGATATTTAGCTGCTATTACATTGCTATTAACGTGCATTGACTGTCTAGGCATTAGTTCTCCTCTTTCTGTTCGATTCTGTATAGTATTTCTTTAGTTAATGCTACATAGTTTTTGGCAATCTGGCATCCGGGCTCATACCAGCAAAGTGGGATTCCGTTATCCAATGACCAGTTTGCTTGAGATGCTTCCTTGGTATATGTATCGAAAAGATTACTTCCAAGAAGGCCTTCAAGCTCAGCTGTAAGTTCTTTTGCATAAGAGTCATTACCATTAACACGAACGCTGTAGAAGCCAAGATGCTCAAGGTGATTATTTACGCTCTTTCTCTCTGAGAAAAATGTGCTAAATGATGGAATACCATCCTTGCTATTAGGATCAACGTGTACAGGAGTTACAACATAATCACTTGATTCAAGAGACATCTGATTAAGAGGTCCAATTGATGAATCCATGTCTATAAGAACGTAATCATAATCTCCAACTTCATTAAGGACTTTGCTAAGTACATCTTTACTTATGGATCCTGTACTAATAGTCTGCTCTACGTTAGATAATGTAGTCTCTGACATATCCTTATTTCTTGTACAGATAATGTCTATATTGTGATATGAAGGCTCTTCGCCGTTTTTTGTTGGGAACATACATTTTTGAATGGCATCTTCGACTACAGCTTTTCTCATTCTCTGTGGTGCCAGGAAACAATCTTCTATAGTACTGATTCCATCTATCCAGGCATAACTTCCGCCATTTTCGAGAGTTTTATATGACATATATCTCATTGTCAGGTTAGCCTGGGGGTCAGTATCAATAACTAATACTTTTGCGCCATAATTTTTCGCGAGAACCGCTGAAATATTGAACACACTGGTAGTCCTTGTAGCCCCACCCTTATTAGAATAAAAAGATATTGTTCGCATTTTCTTCTCCCATATATTAAATTTATTCTTTCAAATTATAGCATAAAAAAATGCGATAAAACTATAAATATAAAAATTAGTTAGACTTTTTGTGAAAATAATGATTTTTTGCTGGCGTTTTTTGTTTTGTTTTGGTATTTTGATAGGAATATAAGCAAAAAAACTCAAAATTCCCACTTGCTCCAGTAATTCTTTTTGCAATACTGGATGTGATATATATAGTGATGATATTTTAAGGGCCACGGTGGCCCTTGTGTCTGTTTTATTAAATATCACAAACTTTCCACTTCAACAGGCGGAATCCCAAAAGTCTTTGCAGAGGGCAGGCAGTATATAAATCATCTACACATTGTTGATAACCATATAATTTATGGCATGATATCTGGAGCTTTTTGTTCCGAGGACTTAATTTTGTTGTGCATAGACATAAAGATCTCTTGCAGAATGAAAAATCCTATCTATAACGCTCATGAATATAATAAAACGATTAAAAGTATGAAAAAGATTTATATGCTGCCTGCTCCTGTAAAAGCTTTGAAGATAAAAACCTGTTCATGTACGAAGTCAGTGAAAATATAATAGAAAATTTTTTGAGAAATAAAAAAGAATCTGAATTTTATTGTCGTAAAAACATAATACTAATACGATTAGTAGTAATAAAATATAAGATCCAAAGTACGATGCCAAAAAATATGAGTTAATAATAAAAAAGAATAGGTAGAAGGACCACGGTGACCCTTCACATTTTATAAAATATTATAGAAGCATCAGTTTTAGTTAATTTCAAAGTAGTTTTTAGTATTAATATGATAAAGATACAATACAATCTGTAAAAATCAAGTATAAGATACAAAATAAGAAGCCCAATAAATATAATACACTCGATGATTTAATAGGATAGACAGAAGGGCCACGGTGGCCCTTCATATTTCATTAAACATGAAAGAAAAAATCGTTTTAAGGAATTCACAGTAACTTTGAAATTTAATATCATAAGTGCATAATACTAATACAATCAGTAACAATCAAACATAAGATATAAAATATACAATGCAAAATGAAATGATTTTATACTGAACCTTCCAACGTGATGGATGTCAGCTCGTACAAGTCGGAAGTTTTAATTATATTGTAAAGTAACTAAAACTTTGAACTTGCCAAACATACGCCACCCTTTGAGGCAGAGCCGATACGGACCGTTTATAATACATTTTCGTATCTTTTGAAGGTGTTATAAAATTCAGGAGCATGATATCTGAATCTTTATATTCTTCTTAGGGTCCACCTGTCTGAGCGAAGCGAGTTTGGACCCTAGAATATAAAGATCCAGAAATCATGCCCGGTTACAGGATGTAACTAGACATGTATAGAAATACATGGATGTATTTCTATGTCCTTGAATTTATAACACCTTCAAGATACGAAAATGTATTATAAATGGTCTGTATCGGCTCTGCTTCAGAGGATGGCGTATGTTTGGCAAGTGCGAAGTCAGTAAAGTAAATAATAAAAAAATTGATATAAGGGCCACGGTGGCCCCTGCATTTAGCAAGTGCGAAGCTTGAACTGATAATTGTATCAAGACACTTTTTGCAAATTATGCTATTATTATAAAAAGTTCTATATTTTCCACTTTGACATAATTGAATATCTATAATCTTAAATGCCTTTATATGGCGAGTGATGCTATAAACAATTGAGGACATGCTTATCAAAAAGAGGGAGGTCTTTATATGACTTCATATACAGATAGGGGATATGATTTGTATCAAAGTCTGTCATCACGCCAGGACAGAAATAAAAGAGATGGTAATGTATTAAACGGGAATACAACAACTACTACTGAAGCTGATCGCGGGTTAACTAATGATAGAAGTGATGGTAATTATATAGGCCCTGCAGCAATATACGAAGGCTCAATTTACATTCCACGAAAAGTAACATACTCACAACCGAATATAGTTCAAGACGATCCTGCAAGCGATTATAAACAAAAAGAACTTCTTCTGAAAATAGAAGAACAGTATGAACAAATTTCTAAAGATTCATTTAATGGGCAATTAGAAGCTTATAGGAGAAATAATGCAGCAAGTGTCTGGAAGCTTCTTTCAAGTGGGGATCTGGCTGTAGGCAATGAATCCAAGAATAAGGCACGAGCTGATGTTTCGGAAGATGGTTATTGGGGCTCTAAACACACTTCAGAAAGACTTTTTGATTTTGCAAAAACAATGTCGCAGAAAGACCCTGAAAGAATAAAAAAATTGAGAGCAAGAATGGATAGAGCAATCGATGCAGTTACCAAAGAGTGGGGCAGTGAACTTCCGGGCTTATGCCAGGAGACAATTCAAAACACCAGAAGACTTTTTGCAGATTTTCTTGCAAAAGAAGGAGAGATGATAAGTTAAGTCATCTCTCCGGCAATATTACATTTATAAAAAAATATACAAAGTCATAAGTTTAATCATTGGTATAATCGTAATGGGTGAGTAATAAGTCAACAACATGATTATAGCTTAGCATTCCTTCTTTGACGCCGTTAACTTTAAGTGTTGTATCAACAAAAGTATCTGCAGCTTTTTTTACAGTTTCGGTAGGCAATATAGAATGTGAATTAACATATTCCCATGCTTCTTTAGTAAGAAACTGATCATCATACCATACAAGATCACTGACTTTGACATGCGAGTTATAAGTGTCTATATCAACAGATCTATAGAAAGTGTTATTAACATAATTGAGCATACTAAGATAACCGCTGTATTGAAAGAAAACGTCATCAGAATTGATGCATGCCAGAAAGCCTATAAGATTGGCTTCATCTTCAAAAATATATCCACGAGTATGAGCAAGTTCGTGACACATTGTAAATGGCTTATTGCCTATAGACATAAGCCCATTGATATTGGCTTCCATTGAAAAAGGAAAATAGTAACCTTGCATGTATTGCTGGCTCATAAATACAGAACTATCCAGAGTCTTAGGAGTAACCTGAAATCCACTCATTCTAGGATAAAGATCCGATAGATTCTGCATAGACACTCGTGCTTCATACTTCATGTCACCATCATAGATGATATTGCCAAGATCATCTCTTTCAAATATCAAAGAGTATTCGTTGAGCTTATTAACAATGTGATCTCTAAGTGCAGTCAGTTCTTCAAGTGTATAACTGCTACTGCATGGGATCTGGGTACATTGGTACAAACAAAAGCAATTAAGATTCATGATCAGATATACTATAGTTAAGATCCACGAGAATATTCTTAGATATCTTTTGATAAAAACAGGAGCTTTATATTTCTTCAACTTATTATTTTCATGAGAGCTGCTTCTTTTTATATTCTTAAGTCTAAAAAGAAGAAATGATATTAGCAGATAAATAAGGACTACTAACAATATCAGGACAAGAACAAGGCCTAAATAGATGAGCTTCTCACCAAAAGAGAATGGAAAAAGACTTGTAAAAAATCCATATGTATTGATCCAGACAGGAAATATGTTATTGGTATACCAGTCAGCAAAAGAAGTTGATAATAGACATGCTATAATAAATAATGTTGAGAATATAATAATACCAAGCTGAATCAAAACAGAATTAGATAATCTTTTTTTACCCACAAACATTAACCTCCAAAACAAAATAAATACATATCAATTATAGACTTATAATAATGTAAGTTACAATTATTCAAATACGTCTTTTGCTCTTAAAGCTATCATTTTAGGGGACCAAAGTGACAAATGACCATATGATGTGCGATAATAGATAAGATGAATATCATGTGAAAGGAGATAAAACATGAATTATAAAGAAAAATGCGCTGAATGGTTGGACAAACTGCCAAAGAATGATCCACTCTTTGCAGAACTTGATGAGCTTGCAAAAAAGAGTGAGACAGATAAGGCAGCTGATGCTGATATAGAAGATCGCTTTTATAAAGAATTGTCATTTGGAACAGCAGGACTTAGAGGAAAGATTGGTGTAGGAACTAATAGAATGAATTTCTACACAGTTGGTAGAGCAACTCAGGGTATTGCTGATTATATTAAGGGATTTGGCAAAGATGCTATGGACAGAGGTGTTGTAATCGCACATGATCCACGTCATTTTTCCAAAGAGTTTTCAAAATATACAGCAGCTATTCTTGCTGCTAATGGAATCAAGACATATGTATTCCCTGATCTTCGCCCTACACCGGAGCTTGCTTATCTGGTTAGAAGACTTGGAACTATCTCTGGAATCAACATAACAGCTTCTCACAATCCTAGAGAGTACAACGGATACAAGGCATATTGGGAAGATGGATGTCAGGTAGGCCAGGAGATAGCTGATGGAATGACAGAATGTATCCTCAAGGTTGACTATTTTGATGGTGTTCAAAAAGGTGATTTTGATGAAGCAGTTAAGAGCGGCATCATTACAGTTCTGGGACCTGAATATGATAGAGAATATCTTGATAAAATTGAAGCTCTGTCAATTCATAGTGGTGATGAGTTGGATCTGTCCATACCTCTTGTATATACTCCTTTAAACGGAGCAGGAAGTATACCATTTACACAGATGCTTAAAGACAGAGGATTTACAAATTGGCAGATAGTACAGGAGCAGAAGGATCCTGATCCTAACTTTACAACAGTTGGATACCCTAATCCTGAAGCCCCTGCAGCATTCAAAATGTCAGAAGAACTTGGTAAAAAAATCGGTGCAGAGCTTCTTATGGCTACTGACCCTGACTCCGACAGATTTGCTATCGAGATATTAACTGACAGTGGCGAGTATATTCCACTTAACGGTAACCAGACAGGATATCTTCTTGTAAATTATATTCTTGAAGGACATAAGGATGCAGGAACACTTCCTAATAACGGCGCTATGGTTAAGTCTATAGTTACATCAACAATGACAACCAAGATGGCAGAGTCATATGGCGTTGAGATGTTTGAATCACTCACAGGATTCAAGAATATCTGCGGAAGGATACCTTTCCTTGAAGAGAATAAGTACCAGTATCTGTTTGGATATGAGGAATCTGTTGGTTATGCTGCATGTATTGATATCAGGGATAAGGATGGTATCAGTGCCGGAATGCTTGTTGCAGAAGCTGCAGCTTATTACAGAAAGCAGGGAAAGACCTTGTGGCAGGTACTTACTTCTTTGTATGAGAAGTATGGTTTCTATGATGAGTATGAACCCAATATGGTTCTTGAAGGAATTGAAGGAGCTGAGAGAATCGGACGTATGATGGACTACATCCGTAGCAATCCGCCAAAAGAAATTGCCGGCAGAGAAGTGGTCAAAATCATAGATTATAAGGATGGTTCAGAAGATATAAGACATCCTGAGAATAAGATTCCCGGAACCAATGCTCTTAGATACTTCCTTAAAGAAAATGATCCGGAACTTAAGGATTCAGATACCTGGTTCTCTATAAGACCTTCAGGAACAGAACCGAAGATCAAATTCTACTTCTATACAAAGCAGACAAGCAGAGAAAAAGCGCTTGAGGCTAATAAAGAGATAAGCAAGGCAGTAATGGATATCATTAATGCAGTAGAATAATAACAAAGTAGTTATTTTGATCAAAAGACATATATCATAATGATGTAAATATTCAAATATGTATAAAAAGCTCTATGCCAGATTGATGGCATAGAGCTTTTATTTTTCGTGAAACATTTTGAATCTCAATGCTAAAATAATAATATTTTAAAATAGATAAAATGTTGCTATAATAAAGAAAAGTAATATAAATATCCCCTGTACAATAGGGCAAAAATAAATTAACATGTTCGAGGTGACAATCCGTGAAACATAGAAAAAAGATATTATCAAACAGATCTTTTGCTGCTATATGGGATGCGGCATCAAAAGCAGGATCCTACAGAGAATTATGTAACATGGCATATGATAGCAAGTACTTTAATCCTTCATATCTTGAGAAAAAAAGCGGTTTAAGTATGAAAGAAGTATATGTGGTACTTGAAAACATATATAATGCATACAATATGCGATTTGATGAAATAATGAAAGAAGCAGGAACGACCAACAGCAAGTTAAGGGACTCCTTCTGCATACCAGAAAAGTCTATTGAAGCATGGAAAAGCGGAAGAAACAGATGCCCTGATTACATACGGCTAATGCTGCTTAGATATTATCATCTGTTAAAGCTTGGAAAATATATCTACACAGAAGAATATGATGATTATCTAAGGACTATACCAAAAGTATATGAAGAATCAGGAAAAGAAAAAGCAAATGATGCTTTTAATAAAAAAGAAGCAATTACTATAAATAAAACAGCTGACGAAAGTTTTGATAGTGACATATATGATAATGTCAGAAACTATGAAGATTATAGCGATGATGATTTTTATGAAATGATATCAAGCATTGGATCAGCAAAGCATATAGCAGATGATGGGGTAAAAATTAATAACAAAAGAAACTCAGTAGTTAATAAAACGGATTATCTGGATAATATTTTAAAAAGCAGGAAGAAAAAATAATATCCGATTAGATAAGATAAAGCCCGAAGTAAAGATCGAAGTAAAAATCAAAGCAAAGATCAAAGTAAAGATCAAAGCAAAGATCAAAGTAAAGATCAAAGCAAAGAAAAAGCCAAATACAAAGCATAGACAAAAGCAGCTTGACATATACCCCTATGGGGTATATTATTTTGGCATAGTATATACCCCATAGGGGTATGCTTTGATACAAAGAAATCTCCCACAAAGGGAAGCCGAGTAAGATTATTAAGAAGGTGAAGATATGGAAGGTAAGAGATGCCCTCATTGTGAAGGTTTATCTGACGAACAGGAGAAGATCATCGAAACAGAAGCCGCTTCTGTTAAGAGCTGCTGTATGTCAGGCAAGTCCAAAGAAAGAGCGCAGAAAGAATACAAAGACCTGATAAACAGGCTCAGCCGAATAGAAGGACAGATACGAGGAATCAGAGGCATGATAGAAAATGATGCATATTGCGTGGATGTTCTAACGCAGGTGCAGGCTGCAAGAAGCTCTCTGAATTCTTTTTCCAAAGTTCTTTTGGCCAATCATGTCAAGACTTGTGTTAAGGACGATGTCATGAAAGGCTCAGATGAGAAGCTTGTGGAGCTTATAGATCTGTTACAAAAGATGATCTGATCAGACATGAACAAAGAAAAAAGACATAAGTTAAGAAAGAAAAAGACATAAGTTAAGAAAGAAAAAGATATAAGCTAAGAAAGTAAAAGACATAAGCTAAGAAAGTAAAAGACATAGACTAAAAAAAGACATAGTCTAAGAAAAACTGACAAAGAAAGATAAAAAGATTAAAGAAAAGAAGAGAAAGATGGATAAATACATTGTCACAGGTATGACATGTGCTGCATGCCAGGCTCATGTAGAGAAAGCTGTAAATAGTGTTGAAGGTGTAGAGTCTTGTAACGTATCGTTGCTTACTAATTCTATGAGCATAACAGGAACTGCAGACAGCCATGCGATAATAAAAGCTGTAGAAGATGCCGGATATGGTGCAAAACCTATGAATGAGGCATCAGACGCAAATTCTAAAACTAATAGCATAAGCCAAAAGGAGGAAGCCCTTATTGATAGAGAGACTCCTTTACTCAAAAAAAGACTTATCGTATCAGTTATACTTCTTTTGATACTGATGTATTTCAGCATGGGCGTATCAATGTGGGAGTGGCCTGCGCCAAAGTTTATAGCTGATAACATGGTAACAATAGGCATAATAGAGATGTTATTGTCTGGCGCAATAATGGTAGTCAATCAGAAATTTTTTATAAGCGGTTTTAAATCGCTGATTCATAGGGCGCCAAATATGGACACGCTTGTTGCTATGGGCTCTGGGATATCTTTTGCATATAGCTTTGTGACACTTATCAGAATGAGCAACGTCATGATGGAGATGGCTGATGATATGGATGCTATGATGGACTCTTTGGATATCATGATGAACGAGCTGTATTTTGAGTCAGCAGCGATGATACTATCTCTGATAACAGTCGGTAAGCTTCTTGAAGCCATATCCAAAGGTCGAACGACAGATGCACTTAAAAGTCTGATAAGACTTGCGCCAAAGAAAGCTAACGTAATTAGAGACGGAAAAGAGATAACAATCGATATTGATGAAGTTACAATCGGGGATACCTTTGTGGTGCGGCCCGGAGAATCGATTCCGGTAGATGGTGTTATTGTATCAGGAACCGGATCAGTCAATGAAGCAGCGCTTACAGGTGAATCAATACCGGTTGATAAGTTTGAAGGAGATACAGTATCAGCTGCTACTATAAATCAGTCAGGTTTTATCACATGTAGAGCTACCCGTGTTGGACAAGAAACTACACTTGGTCAGATCATTCAGATGGTTTCGGATGCAGCTTCGCAGAAAGCGCCGATAGCAAGAATTGCAGATAAAGTCTCAGGTATATTCGTACCAGCTGTTTTGATTGTGTCAGCTATAGTATTTATGATATGGCTTCTTCTTGGAGCCCCGATTGCAACTGCTGTTACAAGAGCGATAGCAGTTCTTGTAGTTAGCTGTCCTTGTGCTCTTGGTCTTGCAACGCCTGTAGCTATCATGGTTGGTAATGGTGTTGGAGCAAAGAACGGAATATTATTCAAGACATCCGCAGCATTAGAAAGTACTGGACGAGTTCAGATCGTAGCGCTTGATAAGACAGGAACTATAACAGAAGGAAAGCCCAAAGTCACAGATATGATAATGGCAGATGATGTTACAGAAGATGAACTTCTTAGGGCAGCATGTTCTATAGAAAGTCTGAGTGATCATCCTCTTGCCAGAGCTATATGTGAATATGGAGAGGATAAGATCCAAAAATCTGAAGTAACAGATTTTGTCGAGATCCCCGGCAAAGGCTTAAAAGCAATTTTAGATAACGACTTGATATACAGTGGCAATCTTAAATTTGTTAAAGAGAAGGCTTATATACCGGAAAGCTTACATAAAAAAGCAGAAATGCTTTCCGAAAAAGGTAAGACACCTATATTTTTTGCCCATAAAGAAAAGGCTCTTGGAATCATCGGCGTAAGTGATGTGATAAAAGTGGATTCTTATAAGGCGGTAGAAGAACTCAAAAATATGGGAATCCATGTTGTCATGGTAACAGGAGACAATGACAAGGTAGCTAGAGTAATCGGAAAGCAGGCAGGAGTAAGCGAAGTCATCTCCGAAGTACTTCCTGATGGTAAAGAAGCTGTGATCAAAGAGCTTATGACCAAAGGAAAAGTTGCAATGGTTGGAGATGGAATAAATGATGCTCCGGCATTAACAAGAGCAGATATAGGAATAGCGATAGGAGCAGGCACAGATGTAGCAATTGATGCAGCCGACGTTGTTCTTATGAAGTCAGGACTTAGAGACGTTGCAGCTTCTATCAGACTTTCAAGACACACACTTACAGATATACACGAGAATCTGTTCTGGGCATTTATCTATAATATACTGCTGATCCCTCTTGCAGCCGGAGCATATTCAAGATGGGGGCTTAGCATGAGTCCTATGTTTGGAGCAGCTGCTATGAGCATATCAAGTTTTACGGTATGCATGAATGCTCTTAGACTTAATCTTCTTAAAATACATGATCCATCCGGGGATAAAGCACTTAGAAATAAAGTGCAACTGGATGATAATGGTAATATTTTAAAAACAAAAAAGGAGAAAGAAATTATGACAAAAACTATGAATATCGAAGGAATGATGTGTGAACACTGCGAAGCAACAGTAAAAAAGACACTTGAGGCTATCGAAGGCGTTGAGATTGCAAATGTTTCTCACAAAAAGGGAACAGCAGTTGTAGAACTTACAAGCGACGTAGCTGATGAAGTACTTAAAAAGGCAGTAGAAGATAAGGATTACAAAGTTATTTCAATAGGCTGATAAAGGTAAAAAAATAGCAAGTTATTTTAAAATATCTCTCTGAATTTTCAAATGGTATATGCCGATATACAAAATGCATGCTGATTTAATATGTTTTTTGTTCTGGGTTATAAAACGGAGGTTGACATGAACAAAGAGTTATATGATGCGGTATTTGGTTATGGCGATTCCAAGATAGATCCATTTGCAACTACAGAGGCTGATTTTGATGCTATCATCAAAGATATGAGGCTGGGAGGATATGAGATTACAGCTCTTAACGTTGTAGAATTCATATTGCTCAATGAATGTGATACTCTTAACAACATAAAATCGGCTATAATAGATGAATGCAAGGATCTTCAAAACAGAGAGGATTATTGCAGGCAAAACTATGGTATTTCTTTTAAAGAACTTTTTGCTCTTGAACCCAAAACAGATATTGAATGGGATATTAAGAGCGGAAGTGTGATCATCTTCCTTTCAGGAGAGGTTCAGTTCAAAGAAGATGCTTATATGAAAGTATTTGGCACTGCCTTGCAGGATTTCTGTAAAAAGACGGGCTTTACTTATGTTAAGCTGGGTGAGACAATGTAAATTTTTCAAAACGGAGGGAGAAGGGTTATGGAGAATGAAAAAGAAACTACTTTGTCTGAAACTGAGATCTTGAGTGCTATATGTGATCTTCAAAAAAAGCAGGTTAAGATAGCTAAGATAACTGCAGCACTTATTATGGTTTTTGTGGTCACAGTTATAATCGTTGTTCTCATCCTGGTTCCCAAAGCATTCAATCTTATGGAGCAGGTCAATACAACAGTCGATAAGGCGAATGGTGCAATTGATAGTGTGACAGATACTATTCAAAGAGCAGAGACAACGCTTGATGGAATAGACCAGATGACAGAAAGTGCTTCGGAAGCTGCAAGCAATATGAACCAGCTTGTGGAAGAGAATTCCAAGACATTAAACGAATCTATAACAGCTCTGTCTGAGATTGATTATGAAGGCCTTAATGAAGCAATAGGAGACCTGAAGGATTCTGCCAATTCTATGTCACAGGTTATGAGCATATTTGGAAAATAAGTATTTGGAGGCTATCCGCAGATCGGATAGCCTTTATTTTTGGTATATACAAATGTTCATATTTGAAAGTGTTCCACTTTCAAATCCCAATTGGTGCCGCGAGCTCCGCCAATTTTAACATCATGTCAATTGCCCCGCTCGTGACATGAGGCTAAAAACAAAATAACGATATTTTGTAGAAAGAAAGCGTAAAATACTGTTTCACAATTATCGATTTATAGTATAATAGTTTTATACTATAAAAAGGGTGCTGGTGCAGTTTCAGTTTTGGGAGGTATACGTCTTACGGGGATCTATTGTATTTTTTCCCAATCCAATCAGGATATTTGACAGCTGCAGCCAGGCAGGATGGAGGAAGAAATGGCAAACAACAAAAAGCGTAATGTTATTGTTGGTCAGTCAGGAGGACCCACCGCTGCAATTAATTCATCTCTTGCGGGTGTCTACAGGACGGCCAAGGACAGGGGCTACAACAAAGTCTATGGTATGCTTCATGGCGTACAGGGGCTCCTTGAGGGCAGATACGTAGATCTGTCAGAGCACATTCAGTCAGGACTTGATGCGGAACTCTTAAAGAGAACACCTTCTGCATACCTTGGTTCCTGCAGATACAAACTCCCCGGAATCAATGAGAATAAAGAAGTCTATGAGAAGATTTTTGATATCCTCGAAAAGCTTGAGATCGATTGCTTCATATATATTGGCGGCAACGACTCAATGGATACTATCAAAAAGCTTTCCGATTATGCGATCGTATTTGGATCTGACATTCGCTTCGTTGGATGCCCTAAGACCATTGATAACGATCTGGCTCTTACAGACCATACACCAGGATACGGTTCTGCAGCCAAATATATCGGAACTTCTGTCAAAGAGATCATCCGTGATGGATGGAGCCTTGAAACTGCACATGGTCAGGTTATGGTCGTAGAGATCATGGGCCGTAATGCGGGCTGGCTTACAGGTGCAGCGGCACTTTCTAAGAGTGAAGATTGTGATGGACCTGATGCTATCTATCTTCCTGAACTTCCATTTGATATTCAGGCATTTATTGATAAGTGTAAAGAGCTTCTTAAGAAAAAAGCTTCTGTTGTAGTTGCTGTTTCTGAAGGTATACATACTGCTGATGGCAAGTACATCTGTGAGATGGACAATGATCCGGAATATGTAGATGCATTTGGTCATAAGCAGCTTACAGGTACTGCAAGATATCTGTGCAGCGTTCTTTCAGCAGAGATTGGTTGTAAGACACGTGCTATTGAGCTGTCAACTCTTCAGCGTGCGGCAAGCCACTGTGCATCTCGTGTTGATATCCTTGAAGCTTATGAAGTAGGCGGCGCAGCTATGAAGGCTGCTGATGAGGGCGACACAGGCAAGATGGTTGTCATCAAGAGACTTTCTGATGATCCTTATCAGGCAGGAACTGAGGTCAAGGACGTTCACAAGATTGCTAATGATGAAAGGCTTGTTCCACGAAACTGGATAACAAAAGACGGAACATATGTAACCAATGAATTTATCACATATGTAAGGCCGCTTATTCAAGGTGATGTTAGCCCTATTATGGTTGACGGTATTCCTCGTCATCTATATAGAAAGGGATTCCAGGATTTGCTCTGATTGCCTCATTATAGAACTATTCCGGTTATGCCCTGCTTACATTAAGCAGGGCATTGTGCCGGTTGATAAAAAGGGGGCTGTTCTTATGGCAAGGCAAAATAGTCCTAGGAAAAGTATATTAATAATATATCCGCAGGGAGGTGAGGATGGTAAAGGATATTTCGTAAAAGCCATAGATGCAGCAGAAACGGAGGAAACATGATAAGCTTTTTGCTATGTCTGGTAATAATGATCGCAGGATATTTCACTTATGGTAAATTTGTTGACAATATCTTCGGCCCGGATGACCGCGAGACGCCGGCAGTTGCGATTAATGACGGCGTTGACTATGTTGTAATGCCTCAGTGGAAGCTTTTTTTAGTTCAGCTTCTCAACATTGCCGGACTAGGTCCCATTTTTGGCGCGTTACAGGGCGCATTGTGGGGACCAATTGTTTTTCTGTGGATCACATTTGGTACGATTTTTGCAGGAGCAGTTCATGATTATTTTTCAGGAATGCTTTCAGAACGCAACAATGGAGATTCTATCGCAGAAGTAACCGGAACATATCTTGGACCGGTTATGAAGACAATTTTAAGAGTGTTCTCTGTAGTACTTCTTGTAATGGTTGGAACTGTTTTTGCAGTAGGTCCTGCCGGACTTCTTGTAAAGCTGCTTACTGAAAAAGGTGTATCAGGAGTATTTGCTCAGACTACAGTCTGGCTTGGAATAATTCTTGTATATTACTTTATCGCAACTTTTATTTCAATTGATAAAATCATAGGACGAATCTATCCAATATTCGGAATATGTCTGATTGCAATGGCAGTTGGCGTTATAATCGGTATCCCTGTACATGGATATCATATTCCGGAGATCTTTGGTCATTTTTCTAACATGCATCCGTCAGCAACTCCTGTTTGGAGCTTTATGTTCATAACAGTTGCCTGCGGAGCGATTTCAGGTTTTCATTCGACACAGTCTCCTCTTATGGCAAGATGTCTTAAGAGTGAGAGACAGGGACATTTCGTATTCTACGGTGCCATGGTTGCAGAAGGCTGCATCGCATTGGTATGGGCAGCTGCAGGTTGTGCAGTTTATGAAGCAACCGGTGGACTGTCAACAGGACTTGCAGAGATCCTTCAGGGTGGACAGTCAGTTGCTATCTACGATGTAAGTGTTAAGACGATGGGCAATGTGGGTGTTATCCTTGCAATGATAGGTGTAGTTATATGTCCTATCACATCAGGAGATACAGCATTCCGTTCAGCAAGATATGCACTTGCGGACTGGATGAATTTTGATCAGGGATCATTTAAGAACAGACTGATACTTACAGTACCTATACTAGGTGTAGGAGCATTTCTTGGATTTGGAAATACATTAGGATTCCTTAGCTATCAGGTTATCTGGAGATATTTCAGCTGGACCAACCAGACATTGGCTATGATAGTTCTCTGGTCAGCAGCAATGTACCTTGTCAAAGAACATAAGAACTACTGGATAGCAGCAGCTCCGGCGACTTTCATGAGCGCAGTTTCTGCAACATATTTTGTTATGGCTCCTGAGTGTCTGGGACTTATTCCTGCACTTAAGAATAATACAAGTGTTGCATATCCTGCAGGCATAATCATAGCAGCACTGTTCCTTGGACTTTTTCTTCGTGCAGCTTCGAAAAGAGGTAACAATAGCACACAAAAAAATGGACGTAGAACAGCATAAATAAAATAAGTCTATTATTGGGCTGGTCTTTTTAGGCCAGCCCAAACCTGATAGGGGAGGGGATATATATGGTTTTGGCATTTGCTCTTGATAACAGCTACAGTATTGATAAAGAAGAATTAAAAAACGACAAGAAAAGCTGTAAAAAAATAGGTCCGGCAGGTTTTGGCCAAAAAGCCATATATCTTAACAGTTTTTATATTGACAGGATGTGGTACCTTCCATGGGATGAGGTTGACAGAGTATTTAAAAGAGTAGCCATGAGTAAGGGAGGCTTTTCGGGTAAAGGAGCCTTTGCATCCTTATCATATCTTGTTGTACTAATGAAAAACGGAAAAGAAAAGCAGTGCCTGTTTAAGCATGAAGAAGATGTAGACAGGGCGCTTGCTTATATAAAACAGGAGCATCCACAGATTCCTGTATATAGCAAAACTGCAGAAAAAAAGCTTAAAGAAGCTAAAGCCATGCTAGAAAAAAACTATGTCAAGAATCTTTCAAATGAAAGCAAAAAAGCGATACAAAAGCTTGAGAATGCGAAAGAGTATCTTGAACAAAAACCTGTCATGACTCAAAGGCTGTCTCGCGCAGCAGGTAAGATGAGAGTACAGCAGATGGTTCCAAAGTCTTCGAGATTTTTAGGTATTAGCATTTTTATAATATCTATACTTACAGTATTGCTTGGAATTTTTTTTGTACTTAAGGGAGCAACTTATGGTAAGTATATGCTCTTGTTTGGCTTTGCATTTTTCCTTTTTTCATTGACAGGTAATCTACTTCCAATAGGTTCCAATAAAAGAGAAAGAATCGAAGAGGAGTGGGAAAATGCGGTAATAGAGCTTAGAAATTATATAGCAAAAAGTCCTGATTTTCCGGTTCCTGCAAGGTATGCTCATCCAGTCGTAATAGACAGAATGATAAGACTTATAAAGCAGGGCAAGGCAACAAGCATCAATGAAGCTTTGGAGGGAGTCAAGAAAGATCTTAAGGCATTAAACGCCTCCGTAACCGTATCACAGGAAGAATATGATGAAGTAACCCAGGTTAAGCCAATGTTCCTTGTAAGTGAATATAAATAAATGCAGGATATATAACCGGCTTAATGATAACAATAGATATCAATGGATAGCAAAATATAGAGAACTTGAATTATTGCATCATGAGGCATAGTTTGAATATGACAAAATGGACTGATTTTTTGAAAGAAGAAGGAATATCACAAGAGATCATCAAAGATATTGAGCTTTTTAATGAGACTCATAGATCAAAAGATGTATATAAGTCGAGGATTCCTGATCCTAAATATTTATATTATGGCAAGGATACCTGGGAAAAGGCACTATGCAGCATACTTGCAGGTGAGAACATCCTTCTTGCCGGACCTAAAGCGACCGGCAAAAACGTCCTTGCACAGAACCTTGCGGCTGTATTTGAAAGGCCGATATGGGATGTATCTTTTCATATAAATGTTGATGCATCATGGCTTATTGGAACAGACACATATGACGGAGAAAAGGTTGTCTTCAGACAAGGGCCGATACTAAAATGTGCTTTAAATGGAGGTTTCGGAGTACTTGATGAGATCAATATGGCAAGAAATGAAGCTCTTGCAGTACTTCATAGCGTACTTGATTTTAGGCGGGTCTTGGATGTTCCCGGATATGAGAGGACAAGTCTTGATGATGCAACAAGATTTATAGCTACCATGAACTACGGCTATGCCGGGACAAGAGACCTAAATGAAGCACTGTGTTCGAGATTTGCGGTCATAGATATGCCGGTAATAAGTGATGATGACTTAAAACGACTTATCATGAGAGAATTTCCTGACATAAGAAAAGATATATGTGACCAATTTACATACCTCTACAAAGAGATTGAGAAAAAAGCTGAAAGTGCGCAGATAACAGAAAGGGCACTTGATCTTAGAGGACTTCTGGATGCAATCTCACTTATGAGAAAAGGGATAAAATCAGGTCCTGCCATAAGTATGTGTATAGTCAACAAGACTTTTGACTCTTATGAAAGAAAGCTTGTTCAGGACGTTGTTGATGCAAGGATACCTGCTGATCTTGACAGGAAGGTCATATTCGCATGATAAAAAAACATTACGAGGGCAATTCAAAAAGAGCTCTGAATATAGTATGGAATGCAGCCGGGCGGTACGATTTTGAACCGCCCTTTTTGGCCTTTTATTCTAATGGTAAGCCTGATCAGTATTTCAATATGATCATAGGGTTAACAGTGAAGTGGTTTGACATTAGCCAAATAGAAGCTTTTTTTGATAACTATAGTTATTTGAAAAAAGCTCAGGAATTTGATTCCTACATGTGGCTTGCAATAGAAAATTGTATATTTGAAAAGGAAAAAGTAAGTAGGCCGGTATTATCTGCACTTAGAATAAAGAGAGCTAAAGAATTCTACGAGACAGTGCAGAATTACTCAAGGCAGCAAATGGAGATGCAGAGTATTCCTGTATATAATCAGGAAGAAGCCAGATGGGCATACGTACTTGGCAAAAAAGTCGTCTTACTATCAGATAGAGAAAAGAAACTTTCAAAAGCACTTCTATTAAATAAAGATCTTGATACAGAAGGCCTTATACAAGCACTTAGAAGTATATTAAAAGAATATTTTAGATTTGATACAGACAAAGTCACCAAAGAAAGAAAAAATAATGTGAATTTGTCTATAGCAAGAAGACTTCAAAGTATACTATATAAAAAGAATAAAGAAACAGAGACCTTATTTGTTAGAAGTGGTAGCGGAAGCGGAAATAAAGAAGGCTCTGTGACACTATCTCATGAAGACCATTTTATAAACAATATAGAAACGTTACAAAAAAATAGAGATTATATAGAAAGCTGTTTTGGAAGCTGCATATATACTGACGAAGAAATGAAGGTATTAGAAAAGGATATATGCACGAATAGTGATGAAAACTGCCATGTATGGATAACGAATGGTATCAATAAAAATAAGACTATAAAAGATGCCAAGGCTTTTAAGAGTATTGAAACGTTTAATGATCAGATAAATAAAAATATAGCCTTTTATAACAGTAGGACTTATCAGATACAGGAAAGCATAAGGAACCTTTCTGCGCAGATAAATACAATATTTGAATCTTATCTTAGATGCCTTCCGCAGGAGTCCAAAAGCGGAATACTTGAAAGCAGTAAGGCCTATAGACTTTCGCTGATGAAAGATACAAGAGTCTTCTTAAATGAAGGCGATGAGAAGGATTATAAAATTACAGTTGATATATTATTGGATGCATCCCAGTCCAGAATGAACTTTCAGGAGAGCATAGCATGTGAAGCATATATGATCGCTGAGAGCTTTGTAAAGGCGCATATTCCTGTGAGCATTAAAGCTTTCAGATCAATATGCGGATATACTGTTCTTGAGAATCTAAAAAACTATAAAGATATGCATAGTCATGGAGCCTTTAATTATGTCGCAGCAGGTTGGAACCGCGACGGACTGTGTTTTAAAATGCTGGATCATTTATACATGGATGAAGAAGAGCAAGAAACAGAAAGGTTTCTCTTCGTACTTACAGACGCAAGTCCTAATGATTCTATGCCTATCAAAAATGCAGGTGCGGGATTAAGGGTTAAGGAATACGAGGGACTTGCGGCAGTAGATGATGCAAGGAAAGCGGTGCAGAGTTTAAAAAAGCATGGAATAAATATAGGCGCAGTATTTTTTGGCGCAAGCCTGCACCTTGATAATGTAAGTATTATCTATGGAGATGACTACGAAAGAATAATAAATATGCGGCAGCTCCCTGATGCTGTAGGAGATCTTCTAAGAAGGCTGCTTCAAAGAAAGAGTCTATGATATACTTCCCACTTTGACAGATTAGAATTCACAAAGCGGGAAGTCAAAGCTCATTATTAAGCTCGGAAAGCTTAGTTCTTGCCTTATCAGGGGCAGAAGTCATAAGCTCTTTTTCAGAGAGCACTTCAGCTTTGATGCCGTGACGTAATATAACATTACATGCGTTATCATAAGAAGAAACAGGGACTTTTATATAATAAATGTCTCTGTCAATCCTGCCATTAGGCCCGAAATTTCTAGGATCAAGCTGGGAAGCACATCCTCCGGGAATTATTTCTTCCTGAAGATAATGGCCTGATGATACCTGCCTAAATCCTTCAGCTTTTAATATGGATTTTATTTTCCGGTAGGTATTTTTATCTCTTTTTCTGTAAATATACTTTTTGCGTTCAAATAGGGTATTTATAAAGTGAGAAAAACTGTTAAAAGAAAAGCTCTTTGACTTGTTGCTATATTTAGTATGAACATGTCCCATAGAAATTCCCTCCCTTTATACTATTATCCTTCTTTAGGATGATAAATACAATAAAGTAATTACTTTATCAAGGTGATGCGATAAAAAAATTATGGACATGTTTAAGTAATGATGCTATATATATTTAAGAACTTTGATTTAGCAAACATCATATTATGATAATAAAATTCAAACCTCACCTGTGGAAATTTGAATAAATAATAAAATAAAATATAGAAAAGAGGAAAGTTTAGTGAGAGCGGAGACAAAATGTATTCAGGCAGGCTATGAACCTAAAAATGGTGAGTCTCGTCTGATGCCAATAGTTCAGTCAACAACATTTAAGTATGACACAAGCGAAGACATGGGTAAGCTGTTTGATCTTGAAGCAAGTGGATATTTTTATACAAGACTTCAGAATCCAACGAACGACTATGTTGCAGCTAAGATCGCAGCACTTGAAGGAGGAACAGCAGCAATGCTTACATCTTCCGGACAGGCAGCAACTTTTTTCTCAGTATTTAATCTTGCCGGCAATGGAGATCATGTTATAGCATCATCAACAATCTACGGCGGAAGCTTTAATCTGTTTAATGTTACAATGCGCCGTATGGGTATCGATTTTACTTTCGTTGATCCTGACTGTTCAGATGAAGAGCTTGAGAAAGCTTTTAAGCCTAATACAAAAGCAGTATTTGGAGAAACTATAGCTAATCCGGCACTTATAGTATTCGATATCGAGCGTTTTGCTAAGGCAGCTCATGCACACGGTGTTCCGCTTATTATAGATAATACATTTGCAACACCTATAAACTGTCGCCCTTTTGAATGGGGAGCAGATATAGTTACCCATTCTACTACCAAATACATGGATGGACATGATGCTACAGTAGGCGGAGTTATCGTTGATTCAGGTAACTTTGACTGGATGGCTCACGCAGATAAGTTCCCGGGACTTTGTACACCGGATGAATCATATCATGGAATTACATATGCAGAGAAGTTTGGCAAAGAAGGTGCATTCATTACCAAGTGTACAGCGCAGCTCATGAGAGATCTTGGTTCTATCCCTTCTCCTATGAACTGCTATATGCTTAATCTTGGACTTGAGTCTCTTGCAGTACGTATGGAGAGACATGTATCCAATGCTATGAAGGTAGCGCAGTTCCTTCAGGATAGCGATAAAGTTGAATGGGTTAATTATCCAGGACTTCCAGGCAACAAATATTATGAAAGAGCAAAGAAATATATGCCCAAAGGAACTTGCGGAGTTATATCTTTCGGGGTTAAGGGCGGACGCAAAGCTGCCGAAGAATTTATGAAGCATCTCAAAGTTGCCATGATCGCAACACATGTAGCAGATGCACATACCTGTGTGCTTCACCCGGCATCTTCAACACATCGCCAGATGACAGATGAAGAACTCCTTGCAGGCGGTGTATCACCGGATCTTGTAAGATTATCAGTTGGAATCGAGAATGTTGATGATATTATAGAGGATTTGGAACAGGCACTCGGAGCTATCTAAGCTCAAAGGAGGTTTCTGTGCAAATTATACCTGATATCAAAGAAAGTGATAGTAGCCTTCGTAAGACAGGAATCAGTTTGCTGCTTCTTGCAAAGTGGATTATCCTTGGACTGATAGTAGGTATTATAGTTGGGTTTGTGGGCGCAATATTCGCCCACTTACTCACTTTTGCAAATATATATCGTCATAATAATCCATATGTACTTCTACTGCTACCGCTGGCAGGTATATTAATTGTATATCTGTATCATTTTTTTGATGATCATAATGATACAGGTACAGATCTTATTATCAAGGCCATCACGGCCAATGAATCAATCCCCATTTTTAAAACGCCTCTAATCATAATAGCTACATTTCTTACCCATCTATGTGGAGGATCAGCAGGAAGAGAAGGCGCAGCACTTCAGTTTGGCGGAAGCCTCGGATATAACATCGGTAAAGTTATAAAGCTGTGTGATGATGACAAAAAGATAATGACAATGTCTGGAATGGCGGCAGCATTTTCATCTTTATTTGGAACACCCATAGCTGCAGCTGTCTTTTCTATAGAGTTGTCAAGCGTTGGTGCTATGCATTATGCAGCTCTTGTGCCAAGTGTAGCAGCTTCTTTGGTTGCACTTTATGTTGCCAGATATTTCGGAGTAGGTGCTGATGTATTTTTTGTCAAAATAGTTCCGGAGCTTACAGCGCAGCTTGCAATAAAGAGTGTATTCATTGCAATAATCGGTGCTTTTATAGGGATAATGTTCTGTCTTAGCATCAGATATACAAGAAAAGCTTTTTATAAAATAATAAAAAATTCGTATATAAGAGTTATATGCGGCGGCCTGATAATAATAGGATTATCCTATGTATTTAAAGGCGGATATTATAATGGAGCAGGAATAGATGTTATAGAAATGGCTTTTGATGGTGAATCACCTTACATTGCTTTTCTGATAAAAATGATTTTTACTGCAATAACGTTAGGATCAGGTTTTAAAGGAGGAGAGATTGTTCCGACTCTGTATATAGGTGCCACTTTTGGAAGGCTGTATGCAAGCATAGTAGGATTTCCAAACCAGCTTGCAGTAGCTCTTGGTATGCTGGCTCTATTTTGCAGCGTAACTAACTGTCCTATAGCATCACTACTTATCGCGTTTAAACTATTTGGGTATGAAGGAGCATTTTATTATATGATAGTGACTGCCATCAGCTACGCGATTTCCGGCTATGACAGTCTGTATGGAAGTCAGAGGATCAAGTATTCCAAGTTCAAATATAAATAATATGACGTAAGGGTTAAAAGCCATAATATAAGATGTGTTTTAGGTATTTACCTGCAATAATAAAGCCCCTGCAAATTGCAGGGGCAAAATAGTATGATCACAGCATTTTGATAAACTTGTTACCATCTGTTGAGAAGCCAACCTTATTAAGATAATTAAGATGCTCGTTTGACGGGTTGATCATCTGAGCTTTGGTAAGGCCAAAGGATTTAAGATGAGAAAAGATGAATTTACCAACTGAGCAGTCTCTATACGCTGGGACTGTATAGTCTATCATAATATCAAAACAATTGTTATTTATAGTTCCTACAGTTATTCCAACAGGTACATCTGAATTAAATACTATAAATGCAGTATCTTCAGCTGTAAGATCTCTGTATCCCGGGAAATACTTTTTGATGTCATCAAGGTATCTTGCAACAAGATCTCCAAGAATAGCATCATTGCCGGGAGCTTTCACCATTCTATATTCCGGACTGTTATTGCTTAGCTTTCTCATATTGATGACATTGATAATGATAAGAGCAAGGTTCATAACAAGAGTAGGGTAGGCATGTATTGCTATAGCATAGATTACTGCAAGTACGCTTCCGGCAGTGTTGATGATCCTAAGCTTCATTACAGAAGTCATGAGCATTGATATTACAACGAGTAGTGATCCAACATAACCGATGATATCAAAGATTGATAGATTTAGATTCATAATAACCTCCATGAAGATAAGTTTTTTAGATTCATATAAGTACACAAGAAAAGCAATTCATAATTCTATCAGATGAGCGGCATTTAAATCAATAAGGATTTACGATATTGATTATTGATCATCATATATGTATTTCGGTATATATCATAAATAAATTACTAAGACTTCGCACTTGCCAAACATACGCCATCCTCTGAGGCAGAGCCGATACGGCCCGTTTATAATACATTTTCGTATCTTTTGAAGGTGTTATTAAATTCAGGAGCAATATATCTGGATCTTTATATTCTTCTTAGGGTCCACCTGTCTGAGCGAAGCGAGTTTGGACCCTAGAATATAAAGATCCAGATATATTGCCCTGAATTATAACACCTTCAAGATACGAAAATGTATTATAAACGGGCCGCATCGGCTCTGCCTCAGAGGATTTCATAAAAAGAAAATTAAAAAGACAGCCTAGCTGCGATATTGTTCGCATGGGCTGTCTGTATGTTATGAGCTGCGTAAAAGTGATTGACATACACTTTTAGCAAGCGCTCTTTCTCTTGTATGGATCCGACAAGAGAAATTAACATTTGACTTAAACAGTTGTGTCAAGATTAGAACCTGTATTGTCCTTGTTTGCAGTTCCGTCCGGCTTGTAGGTGGACAGAACAGATTCTAAAACATTGGAAGAGTTATTTTCGTATGATGTCTTTTTTGTTTTTGAAGCTTCATCTGTAGTATCGGTCTTGGTGGATGAAACTTTAGTCTCTGAGTCAATCTTTTTATAATAGGAAGTCAGTAGTTTACCATAACTTCCGTTTTTTATCTGACCATAATCGGATAAGGAGATGCTTGCTGCGATATTTGACTCATCTATATTTAGTGAACCAAAAAGAGCATTGGCTGTAGCTGACTTTGTACTAAGTGCAGACTGCTGACGATAATTCAGCATACTTGAACTGGCGATACTGCCTATATTCATATTACTCATAAATTTGCCCTCCTTTGCTGTATTACAAAGCAATCCTTGCTTTTACATAAGGTATATATTAATTAATATCTAAAGGTATAGTTATCTTACTTATCTATCGGTTATACCCCGGAATAACTTAACCCCATTTTGGCAAAATTTTGAATCTATTTTATATTATGTTAGAATAGATGCGGCCATAAATTTAATTACTAACACTTTCAAGCAGGAAGGTTTATATGAAATCAATACTCAAATATCTTAAAGATTATAAAAAGGAGTCTATACTTGCTCCTGTTTTTAAAATGCTGGAGGCTTCATTTGAATTACTGGTTCCTCTTGTTATGGCTTCCATTATAGATGTTGGAATTAAAGAAGCTGACAGATCACATATTATTAAGATGAGTGCTGTTCTTGTACTCCTTGGTGTTGTCGGACTTTGCGCTGCGATCACGGCGCAGTATTTTGCTGCCAGAGCTGCAACAGGCTTTTCAGCTAAGCTACGACATGCACTGTTCGAACATATTCAGGATTTTTCATTTTCGCAGATAGATCTGTTTGGAACTGATACATTGATAAATAGAATGACAAGTGATATCAATGATGTTCAAAGCGGTGTCAATATGTTCTTAAGGCTGTTTATGAGATCACCGTTTGTAGTATTTGGTGCCATGATCATGGCATTTACTGTAGATGTTAAATCAGCCTTAATTTTTGTAGTTACAATTCCTCTTTTATCAGTAGTAGTTTTTATCATACTAATATGGACACTTCCTTTATACAAAGCGGTTCAGAACAAGCTGGACAGTGTAATGACAAGTACGAGAGAGAATCTTACCGGTGTTAGAGTTATAAGGGCCTTTAATAGGGAAAAAAGTGAAGAAGACATTTTTAGGGATAGAAATGCAGTTTTAAATCATGCTCAGCAGTATGTTGGAGCAATCTCCGGAGTTATGAACCCGCTTACTTACCTGATGATAAACATAGCAACCGTTATCTTGATTTATACAGGAGCTGTTCGTATCAATATAGGTATACTAACCCAGGGACAAGTTATAGCACTTCTTAACTATATGTCTCAGATACTTGTAGAACTTATCAAACTTGCGAATCTTATAATTCAGATAACTAAAGCAATTGCTTGCGGTAATCGAATCGCATCAGTACTAGATACAAAGCCTAATATGATAGATGGAGATCAAAAGCTGGATGTATCGTCAGAAGATATTGCGGTTGAGTTTGATAATGTTTCATTCTTATATGAAGAAGATGGTGAGAATGTTCTCGATAATATAAGCTTTAAGGTCAAGAAGGGACAGACTGTCGGAATAATCGGAGGAACAGGAAGCGGTAAAACCTCGCTTATAAGTCTTATACCAAGATTTTATGATGTTCAACAAGGACATGTAAGGATATTTGGCAAGGATGTAAGAGATTTAAGCATTCAGGATCTTAGGTCTCACATAGGTGTAGTCCTTCAAAAGGCAGAGCTATTTAAAGGTAGCATATCTGATAATCTAAAATGGGGTGATGAAGATGCATCACCTGAAGATATAAATATTGCTCTTGATATATCACAGGCAAGAGAGTTTGTAGAAGAGAAGATAGGTAAGACCGGCTACATGGTAGAACAAAGCGGACGTAATCTTTCAGGCGGTCAGAAGCAAAGACTTACAATTGCCCGTGCACTTTTGAAAAAGCCTGACATATTGATAATGGATGATAGCGCTTCTGCGCTTGACTTTGCGACAGATGCTAAGCTTCGCATGGCTATTTCACAGAATTCTGCCAATATGACAACATTTATAGTCTCTCAAAGAGCTGCTTCGGTTCAAAATGCAGATATGATAATCGTCTTGGATGAAGGACGGATTGCAGGAATTGGAACTCATAAAGAGCTTATAGATAATAATGAAGTATATCAGGAGATATACTATTCACAATTCCCCAAAGAAGAAGCTTTAACGGAGGCATTGTAAATGAGTAAAACAAGTAAAAAGACCGGTCAAAAAGAAGTTTTGATAAAGGTATTTAATTACATAAAAAAATACAGAATATATCTGTATATTTCTTTGATATTATCTTTTGTAACAGTATTGTTTACATTATATATACCCAAGCTTACCGGACAGGCGGTAGATTATATGTTTGGACCTTCAAAGGTGGATTTTGGCGGAGTTATGTTTATAATAACAAAGATTATGATATTTGTTATTATCACCAGCATCGGCCAGTGGATTATCAATCTGTGCAATAACAAGATGACCTATAATGTAGTAAGAGATATTAGAAATGATGCATTTCATAAGATTCAGGAGATGCCTCTTTCATATCTTGACTCACATGCATATGGAGAAATAGAAAGTAAGATCATAAATGATGCTGCTCAGTTTGCAGATGGGCTTTTGATGGGATTTACGCAGTTCTTTACAGGCATAGTAACCATTATCGGAACTTTGTTATTTATGCTGACTGTAAATGTTTATATTACAATAGTTGTAGTTGCCATAACGCCTTTATCATTTGTAGTTGCCGGTTTTATTTCAAAGAAAACTTTTACGATGTTCAAAGAACAGTCGATTATACGCGGAGAGCAGACCGGATACATCAATGAAATGATAGAAGGACAGCGAGTGATCAAAGCTTTCGATCAAAAAGAAAAAGTTATAGAAAAATTTGATGTGATAAATGAAAAGCTTAGAGATAAATCGCTTAAAGCAACCTTTTATTCTTCAATTACTAATCCATCAACCAGATTTATAAACAGTCTTGTATATACAGGAGTAGGAGTCTTTGGCGCTCTTAGCGTTGTATCCGGACGTATGAGTGTTGGTCAGCTTACAGCTTTTTTGTCATATTCAAATCAGTATACTAAACCATTTAATGAGATATCAGGTGTTATCACTGAACTTCAGAATGCAATTGCCTGTGCTGCCAGCATATTCAGTTTTATCGAAGAAAAGAGTCAGACACCTGATTCAGAAGATGCTATAGCAAGAGATCACTTTGATGGTGAAGTTAAGATAGAAGGGGTCAGCTTTTCTTATGTAGAAGGTCAGAAACTGATAGAAGATTTCAATCTTGAAGTAAAACCGGGACAAAACGTAGCTATAGTCGGCCCAACAGGGTGCGGCAAGACAACACTTATAAATCTATTGATGAGATTCTATGATATTAGTAAAGGTGCTATTCTTGTCGACGGAACTGATATAAGGGATATTAAGAGAGGAGCACTTCGAAATGGATACGGAATGGTCCTTCAGGAAACATGGCTTAAGTCAGGTACAATAAGAGAAAATATAACTATGGGAAATCCTGATATATCAGATGAAGATATGAGAAAAATTGCTAAAGTATGCCATATAGATTCTTTTATCCAGAAACTTCCTAAAAAGTACGATACTATTATTTCAGAAAATGGCGAAGAATTCTCACATGGACAGAGACAGCTTCTATGTATTGCCAGGGTTATGATGGGGAAGCCTTCTATGATGATATTAGATGAAGCTACATCATCAATTGATACCAGAACTGAAATGAAGATACAGGAAGCTTTCAATGCGATGATGGAAGGCAGGACCAGCTTTGTTGTCGCTCATAGACTTAGTACTATCAGAAATGCAGACATTATTCTTGTTATGAAGAGCGGTAACGTTGTAGAGATGGGAAATCACAAAGAGCTGATGGAAAGAAAAGGCTTCTATTATGACCTTTATATGAGTCAGTTTGTTGGAAAAGCCATCTGATGCTATTTTTTGCTGCATTTTAATGCGGTAAAGTATTGAAAATTATTCGAAATATGAGATAATGGTACATGTAATGCGAACTAAGAAATTCAGAATATCTACAACCAAGTAAAAAAGGAGTTATGAGAAAATGACTTATGAAGAATTGGTAAAAGAGGTAAAGAAGAATTATGGTGCGCTAGATGCCAGCAACATTAAAGAGCATGTAGCAGTTCAGTTCAATATCGAAGGTGAAGCTGAAGGCGCTTTCTATGTAGAGATTGCAGACAGTAATGTAGATGTTGAACCTTTTGAGTATTATGACAGAGATGCAGTTGTTACTACAAGTGCAGATGTAGCTATTAGCTTGTCATCCAAGAAAGTTAGTCTTAAGGACGCTTATAATGATGAGACTGCAAAGGTTTGGGGAGATCTTGATAAGATCCTGTATGCTTTTGAACAGCTCAAGGCAAAGGAAGAAGCGCCTAAGAAAACTGTAGCTAAAAAGACTACAGCGAAGAAGCCTGCAGCAAAGAAAACAGCAGCAAAGAAAACAACTACCAAAAAGGCAGCTGCTCCTAAGGCTGAAACAGCAAAGAAAGCTACTACTTCCAAAAAAGCTGAAGAAAAAAAGACATTAGAAGCTGTAGCTAAATAATCATATCCCTAATATATTGTTTTAATATAGTATATGGGAATAGATCTAATGAAATTAGATCGTGTGTTCAAGCGAATAAAAACCGGAATCGCTATATGTGGTTCCGGTTTTTTTAGTAAGAAAAAATAATCTGATCGGTTTGATACAAATGTCTGATATTGTTTTATCAAAAATGTATGAGATTTATAAGGACTGAATCCAGGCATCAAGTTCTTTATCAGAAATAACCATCTTGTTAAGATTCTCAGCGTCGAATTGAATAGACTTAGGATTTATAATCTTAGCTGAACCGCAGGCCTTTTCTAAATCTGAAAGCGAATGTCCTTCATAGCCTCCAAAAGTAACAAATGGGATAACAGTCTTGCTTGCAAGACTGTTATTTTCAAGGAAAGCAGAAACTGCAGGAGATATTGTATACCACCATGTAGGAGAACCTATTATTATTCTGTCATATTTAGAAAGGTCGTGTGATAGAGGCTGAAGTTCAGGTCTGTATCCATTTTCAACTTCCTCTTTGCCCTGTGTCATAATATCGTCATATGAACCTGTATACTTCTTGATAGTTAGAATAGGCTCGATATCATATGATTTTGCTTCTGCGATTTTTTCTGCAATCTTTTTAGTATTGCCCATACTCTGTGAATAATAGAGGACAAGTGTCTTTTTCTTTCTTTTGAAGAACATTTTATATCCCTTCGTTAGTTATAAAAACTAATTATATATAAGCCCGATTAATTGTAATCTGGGTCACAATTTTAAATTATATACATTATCAGTATAAAATAAAGTATATAAAAAAATATATACTATGATATTTAAACATTAGACATGAAAATTAATTTTGGAACAAAGTTCATTTTATACTAAATTCATATGGCTGCATAGTTATTATTACGTTTTTTTATATTTTACGCTTCGTCACTCCGGCAAGATTACATTCTGATAAATACCCGGAATCATAACATCTGATATATCTGATATGGTGTTATAGAAAAAAGATACAATTGTAAACAGTTTCACAGCTGTATGAAAGTAAAATTAGAGAAAAATTGACAAATAATAGTCGATCAGTTTGTAAGAAGTTACAGAAAATAATAAATTGCTCTCAAAAAGCTGTAAATAATAACTAAAATATGCTAATAATAGTCTTACAAGTTCTTTGTAAACGTTTACAATCCAAATAACAATTTAATATGGGAGGTTGATTATGAAGAAAATCAGTAAAGCAAGATTTCTTGCTGCTGTAATGGTCATACCATTAGTGACCACTATGGCAACTACTGCTTTATTGCCTGGTGCATCTTTTGCTTCACATGCAGAGGAATCATATCAGGCAGTAGCAGTTTCGTCCGTAGCGCTTGACAAGGATAGTCTTGAAATTGAAGTGGGGCAAAAGGCATCGTTGTCAGCAACAGTATATCCTGCCGAAGCTACTAATAGTGATCTTGAATGGTCATCATCTGATGAAGCTATAGCAAGTGTTGATGATGGGGAAGTAACGGGCATAGCAAAAGGGAATGCAACTATAACAGTAACAACCAAAGATGGCGGATACATAGCACAGTGTGCTGTGGAAGTTACTGATTCTAGCCAAAATGATGAAGACATGACAAGTGATGATATAAATAATGCTTCTGATATAAGCGATGCAGAAGATACAAATAGTGAAGATTCGGATGACGTTGAGAAATCTGATGTTGAAGAAGCTGAATCTATTACAGATAGTGCTAGTTCAGATGATGAGCAGGACATTAAAAATGAAGTAGAGTATCTTGGTCAAGGTAAGCCGTCAGATTCCAATGACGGCTATCAGCACGAATATGACGTATGGGACTTTGCAGGGGATTATCTTGAAGATACAGAAGTGATAACTTATAACAATCTGCTAACTGAAGATATAATTAATGGCTTCTATGATGAATCTGTTACAGAAGGCTCTACAGGAGTTACGCTTGGAAGCTTTGATACCGGTACCGGATTATCTTTTTACAGTGCCAAAACTAACAATAGATTAAGATCTACCAATGAGAATATCTCAAGATATGATGACAAGAGTAAGACAGATGCAGAAGGAAACACATATCGAGGATATATCTATTCTAATAGCAGTAGTACAAATGCTACAGGTCTTAAAATATCATCTCTAAAAAAAGGAGATATAGTTTATGTACTTGCCGGTTCTAATAGCAATGCTGCAACATACGCCTGGGGACAGGATATAGAAGAAGACCCACTTCAGACAGCAAGCTATACAAAAGCTGCCGGTCTTGAAGAGCTTGTATTCTATGCAAGTGCAGACGGCGATTATTTTCTTTGGTGCTTGGATGAGAAACTTGTTGTGGCAAGAGTATATGTAGAACATGCAGGGGATGTTACAGTAACAGGCGATATTGATGTGCCGGCATCTTTCGACGTTGACACGGCAACACTTGTTTTTACACAGAAGACACCTTCAGGTGATGAACTTACATCTATGACAACAGATGTAGAATGCAAGGATGGCTCATATTCATATAGCATTGTACTTAATAAGATGTATGACTACTCAGTAGAGCTTAAAGGAGCAAATGGTTATGTAATAGACTCTACAAAGTTAACAGATGGAGTAATATCAATAGATAATGTATCTGATGATAAAATAACAGTCGATCTTGCTGTTACAAAAGTAGATATAATTACATTAACCGGTCAGTTTATGAATCTGTCTGTAGAAGATGCTCTGAACCTGGAACTTATAATTACAAATCATGACAAAGACAGACCATATACACCGGTTCTTGCCAAAACAGCTGACACCAATGAGTTTACGCTTGAACTTGAAAAGGGGCAGATTTACGATCTTGAAGCACAGGGTGTTGACGATTATGAACTTGTAACGACATCTATAACTGCAGATGAAGACGGTGAGATGGATATAGTATTTAAAGCTAAGGATATGCATCTTGTAGATGTTATTGTGACAGGACCGTCTCAGGAAGAGCTTGAAGATCTTAAGCTTACATTTACTATACTGAAAACTCCTATAACAGGAGAACTGGGCAATTACATATATAGCTTTACAGGTCAGGATGTAATCGACGGTAATATAGCTCTTCGCGATGGTCAGTATCACATAGAAGCTACGCTTACAGGATATGAGATGTCGCTTACTTCTGATCTAAAGGTTGCAAGCGAAGATACAACAAAAGAGATTGTAATGAATAAAGTCTCTGATAATAATGCGATAGCCTATTCGGAAAAGATAACAGTCGGTACTGATAAAGACTATAAGACTATCAATGAAGCTCTGGATGCTGTTCGAAACATGGACAGAGATGCAAGCACTCAGAGAGTGACTATAGAGATAGATCCAGGTGATTATCAGGAGATGCTTGTAATAGATGTTGATAATGTATCACTTATCAACTCCAGTGGTGATAATGCAAGTATAGAACTTGCAGATTCCGGAGTATCTATTACTGACAATGCAGTCAGGATCACATCTTATTATGGCCATGGATATACTTATTATTCCATGGACAAGGATTATAGATATAACGAAGAAGTACTTAAAGTTAACCAAGAAAATGGATATCCTACTGTAACTAATCCTGGTTCTGGAACAGCAACAATGTGGAATGCTACAGTGTATGTTAATGCTGATGGATTTGAAGCAGACGGAATCATATTTGAAAACTCATTCAACCAGTATGTATCAGAGCTTGCTGCTGCAGATACTATCGTAGCACAGGAAGGAGCTAAGGAAGGATCTGATGGAAGCAGAGATACTCTGGAACAGGGAAGTACTGTAGTACAGCAGAAAGCGTATGTAGAAAGAGCTGCAGCTCTTGCACTTGGTAATAGTCTTTCTGATATAGTGCTTACAAATTGTAAGGTTGTAGGACGTCAGGATACTCTATATGGTGGCAAGAATACATACGCAGAGTTCAATAACTGTAGTATATACGGCGCTGTAGACTATATATATGGCGGTATGACAGCAATCTTTTATCAGTGCGATCTTGTGTTTAATACAACTGATGATAAAAATGATGTCGGCTATATAACAGCTGCCCAGCAGACTTCAGGCAGAGGATATCTGATGTATGAGTGCCATATTACAAGTGTAGAAGCCGGCGTTGATGTTGACGAAAGGTATTATAGCTATACTACAAGTAAACCCGGATACTTTGGAAGACCATGGCAGGCAGGAAGCAGTGAAGTAGTATTCTATAACACTACAATTGATGCATGTGACAGTGCACTTGCATCTACATATAACAGTGAATCCCTTATCCAGCCGGCAGGATGGCTTAACTCACTTGGCGGAGAAGGAATGATGTATGAGTATGAAACAATAGAAGCTTGTGGTGTTTCGTATTCTGCAGACAGAATTCCATCATGGACATCTTGGACCACTTCTGACAGCGTTCTTACAAGCCCTTATCTTACAGATGGTACCAAGATAACACTTGATGCTTTTAGAAAAAATAAATCAGAAGAAACAGAGCATTCATGGGAATTCTCCACATATGGATCTTCAGTTTCTACAGACTATAATACTGCAAGCGTTGCTGCTGATGGAACTATCACAGTAGCATCAACCAATGGTAAAGGTAAGCTCGTACCTGCTTCAACAGACGGCCTTGCTTTCTACTATACGACAATAGATGCAGATAGTGAGAACTTTACATTAGAAGCTGATATCACAGTGGACAGCTGGAAGCTTTCCAATGGACAGGAAGGTTTTGGTATTATGGCAGCTGATGCTGTCGGTGTAAACGGCGATACATCAACATTCTGGAATAACTCTTATATGCTTGCTGTAACCAAGGTTTCATATACAGGGGACAATGGTAATGCATATACTATGAAAATAGGTGTAGGAGCTCAGGAAAAGAAAGGTGTTACAGCTGATAACCTTGAGACAATAAAAGGCGGAGATGTAAGCGCGTTCTCAAGTACCATGTACACACTTGAAACAAGCGCTGCTGATCAGGGGCTTGAAGCAGGCACTTATAATATGTGCGGCAATTATACCAATACATCCGGAATGACAGATGTAGCAAATCTTACAACAACGTTCCATATGTCCATCAGAAGGAATAACACAGGTTATGTATTAACATACTCTGACCTTCAAGGCAATGTAATAGGATCACAGCTCTTCTATCATCCTGATGAAGGCGATAACCTTACAATGATAGATTCAGATCATATATATGTAGGTTTCTTTGCTGCTAGAAATGCAACTATCAAGGTTACTAATGCAAATCTTACTACAGTTGCACCTTCAGATGATGATGCCAAAGAAGATCACCCTCTTACATATACAGATCTTGTAGCTGGATTTGAATCAGCAGATTTTGCTAATAAGGCTTCATATGAACTTGTATATTATGGCAATGCTGATGGAAAGCTTTCTATTGCAGACGAAGATGGAAATGTAGTTCTTGAAGAAACAGACGTTACTGCAAATGCTAAAATAAAAACAAATGTTACCTTAAAGGATGGCTCTAATACTTACATTGGAACATTTATACCTGATTCGGATTTTAGATTCGATACTTATGAAGTATTAACATCATACGATACCGTAACATTTACCATCTCGGTCAACTATGACAAAGGAAGCAGATACGTTTATTATGTTAGCCCTGATGGAAGTGCAGATGCCATAGGATCAAAAGAAGAACCGATGGATATCTATACAGCAGTCAAGGTTGTAGAACCGGGAGATAAGATTCTTTTATCAGGAGGCACCTACAATCTTACAAGTACAATAGTTGTAGAAAGAGGCATAAGCGGAACAGAAGATAAGTTCATATATATGATTGCTGATCCTAAAGCTTCTCAAAGACCTGTATTTGACTTTGGAGGCACTTGCGCAGGTATGATACTTGCAGGCGACTACTGGTACTTCCAGGGATTTGATGTAACCAGATCACAGAATGCGCAGAAAGGACTTCAGTTATCAGGTTCTCATAATACACTTGACGATATCCATGCTTATAAGAACGGTAATACAGGAATTCAGGTAAGTCGTTATAAGAGTACAGATACATATGAAGACTGGCCTTCATACAATACCATTCTTAACTGTACATCATTCCTTAATGCTGATGCAGGATATGAAGATGCGGACGGATTTGCAGCTAAGCTTACAGTTGGAGATGGCAATGTCTTTGATGGATGTATTGCTGCATATAATGCAGATGATGGCTGGGATCTTTTTGCCAAAGTTGAAACAGGTGCAATCGGAACTGTAACTATCCAAAACAGCGTAGCTTACATGAACGGATATGTACTTGATGAAGAAGGTAACCTTGTAGATGCAGGTAATGGTAACGGATTTAAGATGGGAGGATCTTCTATCACAGGAGGTCACAAACTTATAAACAGCGTTGCATTCTGCAATAAGGCAAAAGGTATCGATTCTAACAGCTGTCCTGATATACAGGTTACAAACAGTACATCTTTTAATAACGGATCATACAATGTTGCATTCTATACCAATGATGCTGCGAATACAGCATTTAAAGCAAATGGAGTTATCTCATACAGAAATGATGGCGTTCAAGATGATCAGCTCAAGCTAAAAGGCACGCAAGATGAAACATTAGTATATGGTACATCGAACTATTATATGATAAACGGAGTATCAACCAATACGGAAGGCACACTTGTTGATGATACATGGTTTGAATCTGTTGACGCTGATGCAGCTATCGGATCATCTATGACTTCTAATGCTACAGACCTTATCAGTGGTATAACACGTAATGAAGACGGAACTATCAATATGAACGGATTCCTGGTTCTTTCAGATACCGCCATGACTGATACAGGAGCTAATGTAGAAGGAGAAGCATCTGCCAGTGTAGAAGTAACCAGGGAAGAAGAAAATGGTGTAAAAGAAGCTGGTGAAAATAAACCAATTGAAAATGAGACTTCTGAGGAACTTGGTGGACGATTTGTAAGAAAGTGGTGGAACGTTTATTATCAGCTTTCAGACGGAACATACCTTACAGGCCTTCATATGATTGATGGTCAGCTGTATTTCTTCTTTGATAGCGGAGTAATGGCATATAGCAGCTTTATTACAGTTTCTGATAAGACCTACTACTTTGATGGCAATGGACATGCAGTCAAAGGCTTTATGACACAGTGGATCTGGAATACCTATTACTTTGATGAAAACTATGTAATGGAAGATGACGGATTCTTTGAAGTATCAGGAGTTACATACTATGCCGGAGAAGATGGACGCATTGTAAAAGATGCCTTTGTTAATATTACAAAAGATGACGGAAGCATAGCTACATACTTCTTTGATGATCATGGTCATATGGCTACAGGCTTTGTTACAAGATGGATCTGGAATACATATTATTTTGGCAGCGACGGTATTATGGTTACCAATGAATTTATAACAGCTAATGGTAATACATACTACTTCGGAGATGATGGCCTTATGGTCAGATACTGGCAGAATATAGACGGCAAGCAGTACTACTTTGGAGATAACGGAGTCATGGTCAAAGGATGCATTGAGCTATGGTGGAATATATATGTATTTGATGATAGCGGAGTACTGATTGAAAGTCATAGCGTCTATGAAAGAGCTTATAACCTTGCAAAAAGAATATTTGGCGGAAAACTCTTAAAAATCTGAATCATAGCAATTGTTATAGCCAATAACATAGGATTGTGATGAAAGCCTTGAAATCAGCTGCTTACAGCAATGCAAGCAGCTGATTTTTTAAATGGCACAAACATAGTGCGATTCAGAATAGAAATCAAGGAAAAGGGATTTAAAAATAAAAAACCGCCAAATAGAATAGCAGATGTGATTATATAACGACGCAATGCCAATAAGAAAGCATAAAAAATCCGGCCACATTTTAGATAAATAAGCGGCCGGAAACATTGTGATTTAGTTGAATACAACAAACGTAGCAAAACAAACGCTATACATAATAGAAAACGTAGTGTGACGATATATCATTCATAATCAGATACATAACTTTCAACAGTTTCAATAACATCTGCAACAAAATCTATATCATCAACGACTGAATCAGTCATCTCAAGTGAATGATTAACTTCAGGTATTTCTACAAGCTCTATGTGCTTTTGAGCACATAGATTTTCAATCGTTTCATTATCTGCCCATGGATCTTTGGTTCCATGGAAGGCGAGACCATAACCATCCTGAACGTAATCAAAGGTTTCTTTGAGAGGAGTATAGTAGATCTGACCTGCAAGTATGTTATTCTCAAGAGCATATTTTGCAGCCATGATGGTACCTATACTCTTAGAGAAGAAGAATATACAGTCATCCTCTCCTGTGTACTTATCAAAATCAACTTTAGAAAGCTGCTCACAGGTCTGCTTCCAGGCTATATCGAAGCATTCCTTCATTTTATCTTCATCCCCTCTGACATTAGAAGGGAAATCTGTATAATCAAGTGCTATAACATCAAAGCCATGAGTCTTGGCAAGCTTCTGGCTATAGTATAGTAAAGGCTTTTGGTTTGTATAACCAATCCCCGGGAATATAACTGCAAGTTTCAAAATATTACTCCTTTCTAGCTAGTCTTTTCGTGAAATTACCACTTGGACGGTACAGAGATCTCAAAGTGGCAAGCTTAAGTGGTTTATTTGTATTCTTAGTATTTAACAAACACCGTATCCATTATATAAGAGAAATAACAATACTTCTACAACTTATTAACTCAAAACACATGGTCGGGGTCATGTTCGAGAAAACCTCGCCAAGGCAGGCGGAATATAAATCTTTGCCACGTTGTTAATTGTTTTATAATTCATGGCATGATATCTGGAGCTTTTTATTCTGGGGTCCAAACTCGCTTCGCTCAGACAGGTGGACCCCTGGCAGAATAAAAATCTCCATCTATCAAGCTCATGAATTTTATAAAACAATTAAAAACGTGTTAAAGATTTATATTCCGCCTGTCTTGGCGAGGTTTTCTCGGACATGCACCCCGACCAAGTAGGAAGTCTGCAGCATTTACCGTTCGTCTAATAAAATGTGCATTTCGTCGGAAAAATGACACAAAGAGATTTTGAGGTGATAATATAGCACTTGTTCAAGACACATCCCTAAAAGTCTTTAAAAATCAGAAAACAATTATACATATTATTAAGTTATGAGAAGGAGCGTAAGATGAATCAGACAAGCACATATATCAAAGATGAATATTGGAATAAGTTCTATTATCAGATGAGAGCTTTTGTTATAGGAATGACTGTTGGCATGATCTACTGTGTAGCCGAAAGATGGGATATTTCAGTGCTTGTGTCGAATATGAACTTTAGACATAGTAACGGATATGTAGTTAGCTCTCTTATGTTTGGATTATCTTTTCTTATCATATACACGGCTGCTGTATTCGTGCTTCCATGGTTTAACAGAAGATCCGAGAATGTTAAAGTGCTGCTGGTTGTATTTTTTCCTATTACACTGTTTGTATCAAGCCTGATAGGAATTGTAGCGTTCATTCCATATACACTCCACTGCTTATATAGAGCTTATTTTTGATAGCCTTGATATTAAAAGTATGATCAGGGATACAAGAATAGCCAAAAAACAAGCTGACCAAAGGTTGGATATATACCACGGGTCAGCTTGTTTTTTATTTTATCAAACATTTTTTCTTAGTTATATTGCATGGTTCAAGCGGGAGATAGAGCAATTCAAAATAAACTATTAAGTAATGAAAGTAATAATCCTGCTGCAAAAAGCGCTGCCAAAATTATAAGTGCATAGTACCATTTAATGCGTCCCATAGTGATTTCTCCTATATATTTAATAAACAAATAACCCTTATGCCATGTTATCATATATGGGGAGATTATTACTATGGATAATTCAAAAATAATATTTCATGTAGATGTTAATAGTGCGTTCCTGTCCTGGAGCGCTGTAAAATTGTTAAAAGACGATCCTGATGCCATAGACCTAAGGACAATCCCTTCAGCAGTGGGCGGCGATGTAGAAAGCAGGCATGGTATCATTACGGCCAAGTCTATACCTGCCAAAAAGTACGGAATAGTAACAGGTGAACCTGTAGTCAAAGCTATGCAGAAATGCCCAAATCTTGTGATGGTACACAGTGACTTTAAGACCTATCGCGAATACTCAGGTAAGTTTATAAGAATACTAAAAACATACTCGCCAATTATAGAGCAGGTCTCCATAGATGAAGCTTTCATTGATATGACAGACCAGGTAAGCCAGATGTACAATTCTGCCGGTGATATAGACGCCGATACAGAAGAAAGTTACAGACAATTTGCACTTATCATTGCAGGAAGGATCAAAGATGAGATCCGGGATACGCAAGGATTTACAGTCAATGTAGGCATATCTTGTAATAAGCTTCTGGCCAAGATGGCTTCTGATTTTGAAAAGCCTGACAAGATCCATACTCTTTTTCCAGATGAGGTTCAAACCAAGATGTGGCCGCTTCCTATAGGCGATCTGTATGGATGCGGCAAGCAGACATCTGCAAGGCTCTCTGAACTTGGGATGAAGACCATAGGGGATGTTGCGAAGACGGATCAAGGACTGCTTAAAGACTTACTTGGTATAAAGCAAGGAGAATACATTTATAGAAGTTGTAATGGATATGGAAGTAGCCATATAAATCCTTATGAAGAGGATGCCAAGAGCTATTCTAATGAGACAACGACGAGATCTGATATTAATTTTTCCAATTATGAAAAAGAAATGCCTGGTATCCTTAAGTGGCTCTCAGAGAGCGTATCAAGGCGTCTTCAAAGAGACGGCGTATTCGCATCGACAGTATCTGTCAGTATTAAAACAGATTCCTTCCAGAGGCGATCAAAACAGGTGGGACTTGGAGATTCTACCAATGACCGGGAAGTTTTATTAAAAACGTCTCTAAGACTCATGGATGAACTTGTTCTTGGTGAAAATGGCATATTCGCTCAGGGCTTTAGTATCAGACTTGTTGGCGTTGGAGCATCTGACCTTGATAAGGGAGAATACAGACAGATGAGTCTGTTCGATCTTGCAGGGCAAGGAAGTACAAATAATACGACTGATGCAGATAGAGCCGAGAAGCAGAGGAAACTTCGCCAGATGACTAAAGATATAGAAAAAAGATTTGGTGAAGGCGTGATCCATAAAGGAAGAAAGTAACTCATACGTAACAGGGCCACGGTGGCCTTTATATTATGAGGTAGGTGTCAAAAGTTCCTTTTGAAACCATATGACAACCGGATTGTTCCATTTCTTCGAAAATCTCACAACACTCAAACATTCGTAAATCCGCACTACGTGCTACATTGTTCATGTTTAGCGGGCCATAAATTCATTTTATTTATTGTTCAGATGTTCTTCTGCCATATTCCCATTTGAATATAGCGGCAAATATAATTACAGCATATCCAATGAAACTGAAAATATCAGGGATCTCACTTAGGAACAAGAATCCAAGTATTGCTGCAAATATTACCTGAGTATAATCGAATACAGAAATTGACTTGGCAGGTGCAAGCTGATATGCGGCAGTTATATTGAACTGAGCTATAGCGGCTGATATTCCTGCCATAATAAGGCATCCAAGCTGCCATAAAGTCAGAGGCTTCCACTGCGCTATCATGAATGGAAGAGCAAGAAGGCATGAGAACAGTGAGAAGTAGAAGACGATAGTAGGCCCCGGCTGTCCGAGCTTACCCATCTTATGAACATATGCATATGCAGTGCCTGCGCCAAAGCCGCCGTATAATCCTACTAAAGCAGGTAGAGATGCAAATCCAAGCCCTGGTTTTATTATGAATAAAGCCCCGGAAAAAGCGAGAATAACACACAGCCAGTCAATCTTATTGGGAATCTCTTTCATTATAAAATAAGACATGATGATGGCAAAAAACGGTGAAAGTTTATTGAGCATATTGGCATCTGCTATTCCCAGATGATCTATAGCCCAGAAATTAGCTATAAGACCTGTTGTTCCAAAAAGGCATCTTAGAAACATAGAGGCTTTTGCCTTCTCAACTACTCTGAAACCCGTTCTTTTTTTGACAAGAGCATATACAGCTATAAAAAGAGCAACAAAGTTACGGAAAAAGGCTTTCTCCATGGTGGGAAGGTCTCCCGAAATCCTTACAAAGAAAGTCATGAAAGCAAAGCACAGAGCTGAAATCAGGATATGAATAATTGCAAGCCTTAGCTCCTTACCTGTTGGAGCTGAATTGTTGTGTTTGGATGTCTGAACCATTTTTTAACCTCATGTCGCGAGCATAGCGAGTAACTAATGTAATACTATAACTCGATTTTAATAAAAGAAGAACAGCAGGACGTGAATCCGCTGTTCTTCTTTGAACAAATCTTTTTACAACACAATGATTATATAATATTGCTGCAATTATTCAAGAGCCTTAATGTAATAGCTTAATAGAAGAAACACAATCACATAATTACGTAATAAAAGTGAGAGTTTCCATATAAGCCTTGTATAAAGGTATTTATAAATATGCAATTATAAAAAGTTTCTCCCTTTATCATATCCCCACAAAATATTACTTCAAAATGATCATTTATGATCATCTAGATAATCACAATAAAATCACTAGAAAATCATTTAAAACATAAAAACTATAGCTGGTTATAGGGAAAATGAATCCAATTAACACCAGCAAATATGTGATATTTAGATAAAAAACTATAAATTATGATAGAAGTGGCAAAATTAATAAAAAATGATAAAAAATAAATAAAAATATGATTGTTTAAGTGATAGTTAATCATATATAATCTTCTTCGGTATAAATCATACTAAGTCACACGAATGTATAAATAGTAATACGTAATTTGTCGGGCAATGAAAGTGGGTAGGTTCATTGCGCGGGCTTAGTGCGGGCTTTTGGCACTGTCAGTTCATAGCCAATGAGGGGGCTGTGGATATGATGATTTATAAGTAAATAGGGATGGTGAGATATGAATAACACGGATTTTATTCAGCTTGAAGAAGATGATGAAATTGATTTCGCTGAGCTCTTCTTTGTCTTAAAGAAAAACATCATTGCAATCGCATTATGTGCGATCATCGGCGCTACGGCAGCATTTGCTTATACTATTAATTTTATGACGCCGATATATACATCATCTTCGATGATCTACATTTTCTCAAAAACAACAAGTATAACAACAGCGGCAGACCTTCAGCTTGGATCACAGCTTACAGTCGATTTTGAGATCCTTGGTACCAGCAGACCGGTTCTTGAGAAGGTTATCATGAACCTGGGGCTTGATACTACTTATGAAGATCTACTACATATAGTAGATATAGAGAATCCTAAGGATTCACGTATCATCAAGATCACTGTTGAGAATCCCGATCCTGAACTTGCAGCAGACATAGCCAATGAGATCGCAGACGTACTTGCAGACAGAGTTGCGCAGGTTATAGATACAGATAAGCCTTCATCAGTAGAAGATGCTGTACCGGCTAAGCTTCCAAGTAAGCCATCTACCAAGAAGAACACAGCGTTGGGCTTCATGGCAGGTCTTCTCCTTGCAGCAGGCTTCGTACTTGTCAGATACTATTCTGATAATACCATCAAGGACGAAGATGACGTTAGGAAGTATTTAGGACTTGGAACATTTGCTTCCTTCCCACTTGAAGAATCAATTGCAAAGGATAAGGGAATTATTAATAAGAAGAGGAAGCTTAAAGTTTGAAAGTGTTCCACTTTCAAACCCAAATTGATGACGCGAGCTCCATCAATTTGAACCATTAGTCACTCGTTTCACTCGCGACATGAGGTTAATCATGAGTAAGAAAAAACTCATAGCATGTATACTATTAATAATACTCTTTGGAATAATATCAGCAGTGCTGGGATACAGGATATCGGATAAGATTCACAATGAGCAGCTAGTACAAGGCGTTCAGGAATCAGCTCATATAGGCGATACAGCTTCTGATACAGACAATACTTCAGATAAGACAGCAGATACATCAAATGTATCGGTAACAGACGACACGACATCAGGTTCAGGCACTTCAGCATCGTTTAGCTCCCCAATAGATTTTGAAAGTCTTCAGGCTTCTAACGAAGACATATACGCATGGATATCAATACCGGATACCAAGGTTGACTATCCAATAGCCCAGCATCCAACAGATGATTCATATTATCTAAACCACGGGGCAGATGGAATCTACTCAGAATACGGATGCCCATATACAGAACTATGCGACAGCAATAAGTTCATTGAGTTCAACACAGTTATATATGGTCACAATATGAATGACGGTTCTATGTTCGGAGCCCTTCATGACTATGAAGATGAAGATTTCTTCAAGGATCACAGGACTATTTATATTTATACCAAAGACCATACATATACTTATACAGTTTTTGCTGCGGTTATGTACAGTGATGCACATATACCATATTATTACGATGATGATTACGAAGAAGACAGGAATGCTTTTTTAGAGTCTCTTCAAACAGACATTGTAGAAGATCGCAGCATATATTATGAAGACATGGATGTAACATCGGACAGTAAGATCGTAACACTGTCAACTTGCGACAGGAAGCTTAGAGATAACCGCTTTTTGGTAGTAGCGGTGATGACACAAGTAGATGGAAGAAATATAGATAGTAACTGATCTTATAAAGTGATGTAAAAAGCATTTTTTCAACTAATAAGCTTTTCTCGTAATAACAGGGATGAAAAGTTGCAACATGAGGTTGATATGAGTCATAAGCATAGACATAGAAAACATAAAAGATTTGGCCGCGAGGAACGAAAGACATTACTCATATTGATGATAGCTGCAGTAGTAATAGTACTCGGAGCAGGCACCTATGGATATAAAAGTGCGATACGTGCAGATGAAAAGACAGTACGAAGAAGCGCAGAAGCACAGAGCACTATGGACGCAGCTGCAAACGGATCATCAATAAACGATCCGAATAAGGTAGCATCATCAACAGTGACTACGGCCATAATCGATAACTTCGATGGAACCATAACTTATAACGGAGTTAAGTACAAACCAAATACATCGATCGAGACAGTTCTGTTCCTGGGTATAGATGATTCTGACCAGACCAGGCAGGGAGCCGGAATCGATGAAGGCGGACGTTCCGATACCATGATTCTGTTCATAATCGATAAGGACAAGGAGCTTATAACTCCCCTTGAGATCAACAGAGATACCATGGTAGGCGTTGATATATATAATAACGATGGAGAATTCCTCTACACAGGACAAGAGCAGATCACGATGCAGTATTCTTATGGACGCTCAGCCAGAGAAGCCTGCAACCTGACCAAGCAGAAAGTAGCCGACCTGCTTATGAGAACCCGTATCAATAACGTGGTATCTCTCACAATGGATGGTATCGAGCCATCTGTTGATGCAATAGGCGGCGTGACATTGAAGCTCCAGTCAGATGAGACTGATCTTGATCCCATGTATACCGAAGGTGCAGTTATTACTTTAAATGGTAAAGAGGCATTCGACTTCGTCCACACAAGAGACGTGGAGACAAGAGGCAGTAACATGGACCGAATGTCCAGACAGACCCAGTTCATGCTGGCACTGTCTCAGACTGCAAGACAGAAAGGAACCGGAGTAATAAACGTTATGGAAGAAGCTGCAAGCGACTATCTCTATGAAGATATGAGTGCTGATATTGCAGACTGCTTCGCAAAATACGCTGTAGCTGATACAGTCTATATGCTCCCCGGTGACAATGTCGAAGGAGTGCTTCATGATGAGTTCTATGTAGACAATGAAGAACTCACCAAATTGATAATACAACTCTTCTATGTAGAGAACTAACTCTTCATAGAATTAAAAATATTTTAAGAAAAGATGAGGGATGAGTGATGAAAAAGAGGATTTTAACAACAGCAGCAATGGTAGTAGCAACATTGACATTGGCACTTGGAAGCATGAGCGCACTTGCAGCAAGTAGAACAGATACAGCAGAAGTTCTCGGTGCTACAAGATCAAGAGAAGATGCAGGTGAAGCTGCAGTACTCGGAGCTGATAGGAAGCAGAATTCTGTTGAAGTTGCAACTAAAGAAATTACAGATGCTAAGGTTCTTGCTGATATTGAAGATAAGACAATTCTTGCAGAAGCTATTAATACAGTTATAGAAGCTGCAAATAAGGCTAATAATACAAATGGTAATAACGAAGAAGTAAAAACAGTTACAGCTGCAGATCTTGAAGTTCTTGTATCTGTAGATGTTACAGTACCTGAAGGAACAGTGGTTAGCGCTGAGAACCCTGTATATATCACATTTACAGTACCCGGAATTACAACTGAGACTAAGATTCATGTAATGCACTACAATACAGCAATCGGTGCATGGGAAGAAGTTGCTTCAGAAGTAGGTAACGGATATGTAGTAGGTGAATTTACAAGCCTTTCACCAGTAGCAATTGTAGCAGAGAAGACATCTCTTAGCGCAGCTGCTAATACATCTAATAAAGGAACTGGAAGCAAGACATCACCAAGAACAGGTGATAACCAGATCCTGTTCGTAGTAATCTTCGCAGTGATCGCAGTAGCATGCGTATCTGGAACATTTATCTCCATTAGAAAAGAGAAAAAGAACTAATAACTGATCATTACCTAATTTTAGATGGTCGAGTCCTAAAGAACTATTACAGTTCGGGACTCGACCATCTAAAGAATGTATGCACTAGGCTTTTTTGATGAATAAATGGCTAGTGTTTAATTAAAGTCGGCCTAAAATAGGCAGAAAATCGGAGTCGCCATGATAGATATTGAATTAGAAACCAAGAACCTACCCTTTGGAATGACAGAAGAAGTTAAGAATCTTAGAACCAGTATAGCATTTGCAGGAGATGGCATTAAATCAGTTCTCTTCACAAGTACTATGACCAATGAAGGAAAGAGTACCATCACCATCGAAGCTGCAAAGTCATTTGCAGAGCTTGGTAAGAAAGTAGTGCTTGTAGATACCGACCTTCGAAAGTCAATCCTTAAGATGAAGATTGTATCTGGTAAAATGAAATACGGTCTGACTCATTATCTGTCTGGACAGTGTGAAGTAGATGACATCATCTATCATAATACTGCAGAAGGCTTCGAGAATATGTACATAGTACCTACAGGACCTGCAACAAAGGCTCCTACAGAGCTTCTGTCAACAGAAAAACTTGGAAAACTACTAGATGATCTTAGAAAAGATTATGACATGGTTATAATCGATACTCCGCCCGTTGGAACCGTAATAGATGCAGCAATCATAGCACCACATACAGATGGCGCTGTATTCATCGTAGAGGCCGGTAAAGTGAACTATAAATCTGTACAGAAGGCTATTGAGAAGTTCGAAGCTTCAGGCTGTAAGGTACTTGGAGTTGCTCTTAATAAGGTAGATAAGAGCAAAAATAGTTATGGGTATTATAAGTACGGCAAAGAATATGGGTATGGGAATGATTAAGTAATATTAATAATATATGTTACTAAAAAATTCCTAGAAACTAAGGAGAATGTGATATGCAACATGTATATGTTATAGGAAGCAAAGGTTTACCGGGATCTTATGGCGGATATGAAACTTTTCTTGATAAATTAACAGAGTATCATCAGAATAACAGAAATATACAATATCATGTGGCATGTAAAGCTAATGGTGATGGGGTATCACCAGAACTCAGGTCTATGCCAGATCGATTTAAATATCATAATGCTGACTGTTTTAAGATTCATGTTCCGGAAGTTGGAGCCGCGCAGGCCATTTATTATGACTGTATGGCTTTAGATTATTGCGTAAAGCATATTAGAAGACATGAAATAAAAAACGCAATTGTATATGTTCTTGCTTGTCGTATTGGGCCATTTTTTGCCCATTATGTATCAGAGATTCATAAGCTTGGTGGTAAAGTTTTCGTCAATCCTGATGGACATGAATGGATGAGAGCTAAGTGGAGTAAACCGGTTCGAGAATATTGGAAGATATCAGAAAAACTGATGATAAAACATGCAGATCTCATTATTTGTGATTCTATAAATATCGAAAAATATATTCAGGAAACATATAAAAAATATAATCCACTTACAACTTATATAGCTTATGGGGCGGAGACAAAATCGAGTAGCTTAAGCGATGAATCGCAGGAAATTATAAATTGGTACGACGAACATGATTTAAGAAAAAAGGAATATTATCTAATTGTCGGAAGGTTTGTGCCTGAGAATAATTTTGAGACTATTATTCGTGAATTTATGATGAGTGATAGTAAGAAAGACCTTGCTATTATTACTACTCAAAATGATTCGTTTTTAAATGAACTAGACGAAAGACTTCATTTCAGACAGGATCCAAGAATTAAATTTGTTGGGACTGTATACAATCAGGAACTTCTGAAAAAAATACGTGAAAATGCTTATGGATATATACATGGACATTCTGTTGGAGGTACAAACCCAAGCTTGTTGGAAGCGCTAGGATCAACTGATTTGAATCTTTTGTTTGATGTTGGCTTTAACAGAGAATGCGCAGAAAATGGAGCTCTTTATTGGACTAAAGAAGAAGGGAATCTTTCTATGTTATTTAACGAAGCCGATAAACTTACTCAAGAAGAAATAGCTTTACTTGGAAGAAAAGCGAAAAAAAGAATTTTAGATGCTTATAGTTGGAAGTTTATCAGTGACAAGTATGAAGAAGTATTTACTGCAGTTGAAGGTGCAATTGCGACCTACACAAATAATGAAGTAAGTCTTAGTTCAATAAAGAGCGCTTAAAGATGATAATGATTAAATTGGAGATAAGATGGATATAACAGTTATACATTCGCGATTACTACAGTTATTATCAGACTTTGATAGATTATGTAAACAGAATAATATTGAGTATACATTGCATGGTGGAACACTATTAGGTGCAATACGAGAAAAAGGATTTATTCCATGGGATGATGACGCGGATATCTCAATGACCAGAGAAGAGTTCGAGAAACTTAAAAGTTGTTTAAAGCGCAATAATTCACAGTATTATATTAGAGGAACAATAAAGAGTCAATTTTGCGATAATAACAACGCTGATGTATGGATAGACATATTTGTATGTGATTACATTACTGGCAATAAAATACTACAAAAGGTGAAAATTCTCTTGCTTACAGTGCTTGATATTATGTTAAGAGATAAAAATAGTATTAAATACAGTAATACAGATAATTATTCTAAAATAAAGCAGATAATTTTTTATTGTATTTATTATTTCGGTAAACTATTTAAGAATAGTTGGAAGCAGTCTTGGTATATTTTATTGTCTAAAAAAGGATTTAAAGGACAAAACAATTTTCAAATTAGAACAAATGACCAATTTGTCGGAAGAAAGATTGTTATGCCTACTAAGTGGATGAATGAATTTATTGATATTCCATTTGAGTCAACTAATTTAAGAGTTACAAAGTATTATACAGAATTATTAACATCTTCATATGGGAGTAATTTTATGACTCCTGTAAAGGAAACAAGGATTAATGAAATTCATGATCAAATAAGAAATAATGGATTTGATTTTGGGCTATAAAAAAATATTATCATTATTACGATACTTGGTAATTTATCGGAGAAGAAGTATGAATAAGGATTCTATAAAAGAGTTGATACGCGGTGACTATAATTATAATAAATATTGGACACGGCGTCATGCATTATTCAATCCAAAGGTAAGTAAGTTAAAGAAGATTATATATAATCGATATATAAAAAACTAATATGAAATTTGGAGCTAGTATTACCCATAACTGGTCTGATCATGATAATTTTCTTACACCTCCAATCTTGGGACATGGAATTATGGGTATTATTATGAGTTCTGACGCTATCATTGGACATAACGTGTTTATATCTCAACAGGTAACAATAGGAGCAAGTAATGGTGGATCACCGACTATTGGCGATAATGTTTATATTGGGCCTGGAGCCAAGATATTCGGGAAAATTAAAATAGGTAATATTTCGTATTGGTGCAAATTGTGTTGTATTTTGCGATGTACCAGATAACTCTACAATAGTACTTGAGAAGCCAAGAATTATATTAAAAGATAGTAAGTATCAATATAATGTTCGTGATGGTGCTGAGTGGATAACTCGAAAATGGACAGATAACGGTAAAATAGTTGAATCGAAATGAATTATGATAGGTGAATATGGATATTAAAAGCATTTTTACAAAACAAGGTGGATTTGATCTGCTGCATAAATACTATAAAAGTGGAGCTTTATTTACGGCTTTTGCTGAATTTATATTATTAGGCAAAAGTCGTACAGCATTAGAAATACTTCGATTGGCAGCTGATTTCAAAACAAAAGAAAATCTTAAGAAAAAATACAGAAAAAAGCTAGAAATTTATGCTGGAAAAATCAGTGATGATTCTGATCATAGAATTAGTAATAAAGTATGGATATGCTGGTTTCAAGGATTGGAAAATGCACCTCAAGTTGTCAGAACATGTATTGATTCTGTAAAAAGGAATTTATATAACAAAGAGGTTATAGTAATAACATCTGAAAATATGATGGATTATGTGAGATTTCCGCAAATAATTATTGATAAATGGAAAAAAGGTGTTATAACCAATACACATATGACGGATTTATTAAGGCTTGAACTACTAATAAAGTATGGTGGTACATGGATTGATGCAACAGTACTATGTACTTCAAAAGAAGATGATATTCCGGATTATTTTTTTAATTCGGATCTGTTTTTTTTCCAGTGTTTGAAACCAGGAAGAGATGGACACAGTAAATATATGTCAAGCTGGTTGATAAGCGCCAAGACAAATAATAGAATTCTCATGATGACGAGATATCTGTGTTATGAGTATTGGAAAACTCATAATTATATGATTGATTATTTTCTTCTGCACGATTTTATGTCTATAGCACTAGAGTATTATTCAGAGGATTGGGGGAAGATTGTTCCTAGAGACAATGCAACTCCGCACGAATTATTGTTACGACTTTTTGATAATTATGATGCTTCGATTATGAATGCAATTGAAGAACAGACTCCTTTTCATAAGCTTAGCTACAAATTTGCTAAGTCAGAATTAGACAAGGAGCATACTTTTTACAAATATATTATAAAATAGAGGATCAAAATGAAAAAACTTGGTTTATGTGTAAGATATGATTGTAATAATTATGGGAGTATGTTGCAGATCTTTGCTACACAACAATTAATAAAAGATCATCATTGGGACTATGAAATAATTAGATACGATAAGAAAACTATATTATTCTATTTTCAAAATCTTACAAGGGTTTTTAATCCGTATTTCGTAAAGGGTAAAGTGGGTGCAGTTAAGAAAAAATTACTTTTAAAGAAGTATTCGGATATTGAAAAAAAATGCAACCATAGAATAAAAAGGATTAATGATTATAGAATTAGTAATATCGGACCGTATTCGCCATTTTATAGAGGTTATAAAAATATACAAAATGCATCAAAAAAGTATGACGCAATTATGGTGGGAAGTGATCAGCTGTGGACACCCGCAGGCATTAAGAGCAAGTTTTATAATCTTCTATTTGTTTCTGATAATGTACGTAAAATATCATTAGCTACAAGTTTTGGAGTTAAAGATATTCCATTTTATCAAAGAAAGACTACTGCAAAATATCTTGATAGGATTGAATTCTTGAGTACAAGAGAACTGAATGGAAGAAGAATAATAAAAGAACTAATAGGAAGAAATGCTTTGGTTGCATTAGACCCGACATTGATGTATGACTCAGAAAGTTGGAATGTTTTTTTTAGAAGAAAAAAAACGATAGACGAACCCTATATTTTTGCATATTTTTTAGGTGAGAATGATAACTATCGCGATGAAGTAGAAAAATTCGCTAAGAAAAAGCATTTAGTAATTGTTACATGTCCATTTATGGATTGCTTTAATAAGAGAGATCTGGATTTTGGCGATAGACAATTATATGACGTTGATCCCACAGATTTTTTGAATTTGATAAGAAATGCTGAATATGTATGTACAGATTCATTTCATGGAACAGTTTTTTCAATTTTAAATCATAAAAAGTTTATTACTTTTAATAGAACAAGAAATGATGATAAGCAAACTAGAAATTCTAGAATAGATAGTTTGTTTTCTATACTTGATTTAGAAAGTAGGAGATATTGTGGAAATCCAATTTCTAGCCAAATAGATGATGATATTGATTATGTAAAAGTTGATTTAAAATTATTAGAATTGCGAAAAGAGACCAACGATTTTATTAAAGAGGCTTTAAAATAATAAATTGAATCATATTGCTAGTAAAACTATCTAATAATAATGGAATTGTTATGAAGAAATTATTAAGTATAATTGTCCCAGTCTACAACGTAGAAAAATATGTAGGAAGATGTATAGAAAGTATTATTAATCAAACATATACTCAATTTGAATTAATAATAATAAATGATGGTTCGACAGACTGTAGTTTCGAAATATGCAAGAAATATGCAATGAAAGACAAAAGAATTGTACTTGTATCTCAAGAAAACTTAGGAGTTGCTGCTGCAAGAAATAAAGGATTAAACATGGCAAATGGTGAATGGATAGGTTTTGTAGACAGTGATGACTATTTGGATAGCGATTTTTACGAAACATTAATGAGTAAGATTTGCCACAAAGGTGTAGATATAATTTGTTGTGGGGTTAGATCGATAACTGAGTCAGGAGAAGTGGTAAAACATCTAGCATCACATGATATTCCTACAAAAGAAAAAGTACTTTTGGGAGATGAATTATTGTTTTCATATATTCATCCACAAAAAAGGTATTTGTTTTGGTCTCCTTGGGATAAAATTATAAGAGCTGATATTGCCAAAAAACATCGCTTCGATGTTGGTAAGACATTAGGAGAGGATTTTTATTACTGTTTAAAATGCATAATTGATGCTAATTATTTATATTATATTCCTTCAGAAAAATATAATTATTTATTAAGATCCACATCAGCAGTGCATATTAAAAAATTTGATAATCATTCTTTTGATAGTTATATATTATCTGGAAAAGCAACTATTTTGTTGAAAGAAAACAATGTCTCAAGTAGAATTATTAGACTATCAGAGATTAGGAAAAATATAATTGGAGCAAGAATAATAAGAAAATATTATAGTATGAAAAAAAAGAATAAATCAATTGAAAAATATAATAATGAAATAGTTAATATTAGGATTAATTGTTTTAAATGTATTTTGAGATATGGATTATTCATGGATTTCAAAAATATATGCTTGCTTTGTATGGAAGCATTAATCCCAAAGATAATAGCGGTTAAAGATAATATATAGAAGATATGTATATTTTTATTCTAATTATATGTATTAAATAAAATAGTTGGAAAAAGGATTTTAGATGAATATTATTTGTGATATAGAAGACTGTACAGGATGTTCTGCGTGTGAAAGCATTTGTCCCCGAAATTGTATTGTTCTCAAAGAAAATGAAGAAGGCTTTAAATATCCATATATAGATGATAAAAAATGTATTAATTGCGGATTATGCAAGAAAACATGTCCTATAATAAATCCTCCTTCAATTGAAATGAATAAACGTAAGGCTTTAATTGTACGTAGCAAGAATAGTAATATTCTGGCAGAGTGTGCTTCAGGTGGTGCTGTTACTACTTTTGCGGAATATATTTTAAACAAGTTTGGTGTTGTATATTCTGCTGTATATGATGATGATTTGAATGTTTGTCACATACGAATTGATAAAAAAGAAGACTTAAAAAGGATATCTGGATCAAAGTATGTTCAAAGTGATATTACTGGTGTTTTTAAAAACGTTAAACAAGACGTCAAGGATGGGAAAATTGTAATGTTTTGTGGAACACCTTGTCAAGCAGCTGGATTATCTAATTTCTTAGGAGATTTTCGAAGTAATGTTATAATCGTTGATCTTGTATGTCATGGTGTACCATCTCCATTACTTTGGCGAAAGTATTTAGAATATTGTAATGGAAAGAAACATAAAATAATTAAAGCTAATTTTAGGAGTAAGCATTTCGGGTATCATATGGCATCTATGGAATGTAAATTTGATGATGGTATAAAGATATTTGCCAGCGCGAGAACAAATATGATGTTAAAGTGCTTTTTTAAGAATGTTGCTGACAGATATTCATGTTATAACTGTAAATTTAAGACTATAGATCGTTGTAGTGATTTGACAGTATATGATTGTTGGCATGCAGAAGAGCTTTCAAGTGAAATAGTGGATGATGATAAGGGCTATACTAATGTGATTTTGCAAAGTGAGAAGGGAGTACAATTATTAAAGAATTGTTCAGAACTCTTAGAAATATACGATACAAGTTTGGATGAGGCAATTAATGTAGATGGTAGTATGGCTACTAATTCTGTTAAAATGCCAGAAACGAGAAAAGACTTTTATAAAAAGATTAATGAAATGGGTTTGGAGAATACAGTTTTTGAATATTTTCCTATATCATTCTTAGATTATTGTATAGAAATGATAAAAGAAATACTCGTTAAGTTAAAACTATCTTCAATGATTAACAAGCTATTCAAGAAGTTTAAGAAATAAGAAATGGATTGTCAGTATTGTTTTTATAAATTGAAATTAGAAAAAATCATGTAATTAGTATTTTATAACAAAAGGGTAAATGGTAATTGTATGCCTCGTTATTTTTCTGAAAAGTTATTATTTATTTTAGTTTATTTGTCATTTATATTATCAGAGAGAGTAACTGACAGTAATAAAATATTTGGAAGAGTTTCTCTGTTAATTGAATCTGTAAAGCTAAAGTATATAATTATTGTTGCTGCAATTCTTTGGCTTATATTGATTTACTTTAGAAAGAATCATCATAGGATTCTTTTTAAAACAGAAACACAGTATATAGCTATATATATAGCTGTTTTAAGTTTTATTACTTTGTTACAACAAATGAGAAATGGTTTTTTCTCATATAGCATATTAGAAATTGTTTTTTTAGTTGTTCCAATTTTATTTGTATTCTTATTATTAAATTGTTCAAAAACAAGTGTTAATAAGTATGTTGATATAGCGTTTATAATACAGTATATAGTATTTTTATCTGAACTAGTGTCATTGTTTTCGTTGAAAATGTTACAACAGATTGATTTTATTTCGTCGTATTCTCCACTTGAAAGTGATTTGGCTTTTTACGGTGTGGTTTTTACTGCTTTCTATTCATATAAAGATGAAAAGGTAAAAATGTTATTATCTGTTTTCATGACATTTATTTCACTTAAGCGGTTAGCTTTGTTATTTTGTTTGTTATTTGTATTGGTTAATATTATTAAGCCTAATATGTTATACACAGGTCGGCCGAGTAATAAAACCATACTTGTAATTTCTACTATATTTGTAATGTGTCCTGTGCTTATTTCAGTTCTTGTCTCTGACCAGATGTTAGAATTGATTTATAAAGTTACCAATATAAGTCTAAATGAATTGACTTTAGGCAGGATTGATAGAATTAAGCTTTGTCTCAATAATGATATTCAATATGGATTGGGAACTACTACAGTTTATTTATCTAATGTTATGAATAATGATATAAGCAGGAATCTTCATAATGATATTTTGCGTATATATATAGAATGTACCTTTATAGGTTCTGTATTTTTTACTTATTGCAATTTCAAGATTACAAGGAGATCATTTTTCTCTTTATTGTTAATGATCTATTTATTTACAGATATGATTTTTAATCATTTTCTTGGAGCAGGTAGAACGTTTTTTTGGATAATTGTATATCTTACAATTAACTACTTTAATAGTAATAATATACAAAAAGGTAATATCAAATTATTTAAGTAACATAATAGTTTTTATTGAACTAATTTGGTAGGAAAAAAATAATTATTATTCTGTTTTATGGAGTTTTATGTCTAATAAATTTGCTAAAGATTTGTCCTGTGTTGTTATAGGAAACGTTTTTGTACTTATCAGTAGTATTTTAACAGGATTAGTAGTACCTAAAATAATGGGTGTTACTAATTATGGATACTATCAAATATACACATTATACTTGACTTATGTTGCTTTATTACATTTTGGTTTTGTAGATGGAGTATTACTTAGACATGCTGGTGAAAAATTTGATGAACTAGATAAACTTTTATTTCGGTCTAATACAAGAAGTTTTGCGTTACTTGAATTATTTTTATCATCTGTTTTCATCATATTTTCATTTATTATTTTTAAGGGTATTTATCGTTTTATAGGTATCTCTCTTGGGATAGAAACCTTTACTACTAATATGACATCATATTATCAGTATATATCCCAAAGCACTATGCGTTTTAAAGAGTGGTCATCTAGAAAAATAATTCAATCAAGCTTAAAGATAATTGTAACATGTGTGCTAGCTTCACTTTATTTTACAGGTAACATAAGCTATATATCAGCAGAATTATATTTATTATGCATTTTAATTATAGATATAGCCCTTTTAATATGGTATATGTGGACATATAGCGATATTACTTTTGGAACGTGTTATAAGTTTGATAGCACTAGAATATTTGTATATTTTAAAGCAGGGATAACACTTACTTTAGCATATGAAATTGCTAATCTTGTATTTAGTCTTGATAGACAATTTGTTTCTATTCTTTTTAATGCAGATGAATATGGGATTTATGCTTTTGCATATAGATTATTATCTATGGTAACTACCGTTATTAATGCTGTTTCTGTTGTATTGTTCCCTAATTTAAAAAGAAAATCAAAAGTCGCAGGTGAAAGAATTATGTATTCAATGTCTGATAATATTGCAATGATTGCAATTTCTGTTTTTGCTGCACATATTGGATATTATCCACTTATGATCTTTATAAAAAAATTATTACCAGAATATATAAATTCATTAATGTATTTAAGAATTATTTTCCCTAGTATTGCTATAACTTGCTGCATTTCTGTTATTATATTTAATTATTATAAAGTACTAAATAAGAATCATATTTATTGCTTTATATCGTTGATCATACTTGGATTATCTGCTTTTCTTAATGTTATTGCATATTATATATGGAGAATCCCTGAGGCGATTTCTGGAGCATCTATTGTTACATTGTTTATTTGGTATCTAGCTTTGCAGTATATATTTATAAAAGAATATAAAATAAAATGGAAAAGGAATTTTATTTATATATTGTTAATTACAGGTCTATTTTATTTTAGTAATTTTGCATTTAATAGCGGTTTATGCGCTGCATTATTTTATTCGGTATTATATATTAGTATTACTATAGTATTTTATAAAAAATTGCTAAAAAATAATTTGGGAAAATTATATAGAGAATAGGTTATACATATTTAAGAAAAAAATGTCTTAAGTAAAATTATAAGAAAGAATTTGAATAATACTAAAGGCATTATACTTGCTGGAGACCCCAGTACACATCTTTATCCTTTGAATATGGGTAAGTCCTCATCCATGAGTGCCTGATATCAAAAATCCCCGCATTGCTGTAGGGATTTGGATACATATATATGCACATTGGAAATTTAAGACTTTTTAAATCTGCTTGGGCATTTGTCTTGGACATTTTTTGACCAGGGAAGAAGGGCATCTAGGTACTTAGTATCTTTATTATTATCCTGATGTTTTGGAATCTCTGATAGTAAGAGGTTGAAGTATTCGTAGGTGTTTATGGCATTAACTTTAGCTGTTTCAGCAATGCTGAATATCATGGCACTTGCTTTTGCTCCGTTATCAGATTCCATTAGCACAAAATTCTTTCTGGCGATGGTGAAGGGGCGGATAGCCTGTTCTGCGTAGTTATTGTCCATAGGGATTCTTCCATCGGTCAGAAATTTGCGAAGATATTCTTCCTGATTTATGCTGTAAGCCAGAGCTTTACCGATGGTACTATTATGGGTAACCTGACTGTACTTGAGTTTTACCCACTAAAAATAGGCATCGACTTTGTCCTGAAGAACATGCTGACGCTGAACAATATTTCTGCGTGCAGGTGTCTACGAATTCTATGATATTCTTACTAATACCATCGGTGGTGTAATAGGTATGGTGATAGGTTTAGCAAACGATATGAATAATCTGGGGCTATTTGAGCCGCCTGTCCGGTGAAGATGAGCCACCATTCCGTTTTGGTGTGAGCCGCTCTACCGGTGTCATTGAGCCACTATCTTGATCTAACTAAAATGAATATATGCGCGTTATTGCG
>NZ_FOER01000022.1:0-98345 GCF_900110805.1 Butyrivibrio sp. TB
AGCTGTCCTTAGTACGAGAGGACCGGGATGGACGGACCGCTGGTGTATCTGCTGCGAAGGCAATCGCATAAGGCAGGGTAGCCAAGTCTGGCAGGGATAAACGCTGAAGGCATCTAAGCGTGAAGCCCCCCTCAAGATGAGATATCCCCACGCAAGTGGTAAGACCCCTTGGAGAGTACGAGGTTGATAGGCACAAGGTGTAAGAGTGGTAACATTCTCAGCTGATGTGTACTAATAGGTCGAGGACTTAACCAAAGAAGTTAAGATAAGTTTGGAGATTCAGTGTTCGGTTTTGAAGGAACAATTAAAACATTCCTCAATAGCTCAGTCGGTAGAGCATTCGGCTGTTAACCGAAGTGTCGTAGGTTCGAGTCCTACTTGGGGAGCTACAGAGTTAGCTTCTGTATATTTTATGTATTTCGCTGTGAGGCGAGACAACGCGGCCCCTTGGTCAAGCGGTTAAGACATCGCCCTTTCACGGCGGTAACAGCAGTTCGAACCTGCTAGGGGTCATTAAGAAGTTTTCTTATGACGCGAAAGCGTAGTTTTTTGGAGCTTTAGCTCAGTTGGTTAGAGCAACCGGCTCATAACCGGTCGGTCCTGGGTTCGAGTCCCCGAAGCTCCACTTTTTTCAAATATGTTTAAGACATGGGATCTTAGCTCAGCTGGGAGAGCATCTGCCTTACAAGCAGAGGGTCATAGGTTCGAGCCCTATAGGTCCCATTTTCTTTATAAATAATGTTAATACGCCGGCATGGCGGAACTGGCAGACGCCTGGGACTTAAAATCCCATGGGTAGTAATACCCGTACCGGTTCGATTCCGGTTGCCGGCATATTTTAAACGACAAGTTAATAGCTTGTCGTTTTATTTTGTCTATATACAAGAGATTATAATCACTGCTTTTTTCACAAATCAAATATATTATTTTATTTCATTATGTCGAATATATAGATATGATAGCTCTTGAAGATAGATAATATGACTTACATAAATACGATATTCAACAAAGATAGATATATTATTATCAAAAGTAAATATAATGTGTCTTAGAGGTATGTGATATAACTCTTATATAGAGATCTGACATAACATGTATCGATAGGATTAATATAGAATTCATAAAAGATAAAGTTCTTATTTTGGAGGTATTTATGGTAGAAGATAAGATTGAACGCGAACTTGGATATAAAACAGTGGAAGATTCTAAAGTCGAAAGATATAAAGTAATGATGCACGAAGATATCAATGGCTATGGACGTTTATTTGGTGGCAACCTGATGCTTATGATAGATGAAGCGGCAGGTATTGTTGCTACAAGACACTGTGCTCATACTGTTACAACAGCTGCAGTTGATAATCTTCAGTTCAAGAAACCGGCATTTCTTATGGATATAGTAGTCATTGAAGCATATCTTACCTATGTTGGCAGAACTTCTATGGAAGTCAGAGTTGATACCTATGTTGAGGATCGAAAGACAGGTCTTCGTCATGTCATAAACAGAGCTTATCTTACAGAAGTGTGTCTTGATGATGACGAAAAGCCTCTTACCATTCCTTATGGTCTTAAGATAGAGACTGAGTGCCAGAAAGCAGAATGGGAAGGCGCTCTAAAGAGAATCGCAATGCGCAAGAAGCGTAGGGCAGAGGGATTTTAATTACTAAATATAAGCCATATAGGTGGCAGTATTGAAAATTAAAATGTGGTGTGTTATTATTTTAACAAAATGCATGAATAAAAGAGTGTCATATTTCATGAGCACTCATAAAAGCACGGATATGTGAAAGGAGAAGTTTTAAAATGAGTAAGAGTTTTGATGATATCCTGTCTAAGCTCAAGACAACAGGCAAGAAGAAGCTTGCTGTTGCATATGCACAGGATGAGCATGTGCTGGAGGCTGTAGAGCTTGCACACCAGAAGGGGATTGTTGACGCAGTTCTTGTAGGCGATGCTGAGAAGATCGCTGAGATCGCTAAGTCTCTTAACATGAACCTTGATGAGTATGAAGTAATTGATGTTAAGGATATGCAGGAAGCTGCTACATGTGCTGTTAAGCTTGTACATGATGGCAAGGCAGATATTTACATGAAGGGTTCTCTTGATTCCAAGACTTTCCTTAAGAGTGTTCTTAACAAAGAAGTTGGTCTTCGTACAGGCCAGACACTTTCTCACGTTTGCGTTTTCGAAATTCCGGGTATCGACAGACTTCTGTTCCTTACAGACGTTGCATTCCTTCCTTATCCAACACTTGAAGATAAAAAGCAGATCATAGAATATACAGTTAATGTTGCAAGAGCTTGCGGCGTAGATATGCCTAAGGTAGCTCCTCTTGCTGCTGTAGAAGTTGTAAATCCTAAGATGCCAGTTACTGTAGAAGCTGATGAGCTTACTAAGGCTTGCGAAGCAGGCGAAATCAAGAACTGCATAGTTGATGGACCTCTTTCCATGGATCTTGCTATCGATCCTGAAGCTGCTAAGTTCAAACCAGGTGCTGAGAGCCGTAAGATCGTTGGTGATGCTGATATCCTTCTTTTCCCTGATATTCACGCTGGTAACCTTACATACAAGACAATCGTTCGTCTTGCTAAAGTTAAGAATGGTAACATTCTTCTTGGAACTAAGGCTCCTGTTATTCTTACATCACGTTCTGATAGTGTAGATGTTAAGCTCAACTCTATCGCACTTGCTGCTGTAGTTGCAGAAGATCAGAAGAACGGTACTTTCTAATCAATAGAAATGTACTTCCGGAAATATAAAATCTTGTAACTATAAATTAAAAATCAAGAATACAGTTAGCTTACGAGGTGCTCGTATGTTTAACCTTTTCCTGATTTTTTCGTAAAAAAGGAGATAACATTATGGCAATCAAAAGCCTTATTATCAATCCAGGCTCAACATCAACCAAGATCGGTATCTTTGAGGATGAAGAACTTAAAATGGACGAGACTCTTCGCCACTCTACAGAAGAGATTTCCAAATATGACTCTATCATTGATCAGAAGGACTTCCGTAAGAACATCATCCTTGATTTCCTTAAGGAAAAAAATATTGATGTTAAGACTTTCGATGTAATCGTTGGTCGTGGCGGACTCTTAAAGCCTATCGAAGGCGGTACATATGAAGTTACTGACGCTGTTATCAAGGATCTTGAGATCGGTGTTCAGGGACAGCATGCATCTAACCTTGGTGGTATCCTTGCTCGTGAGATCGCAGATCAGATCGGTGTTAAGGCTTACATCGTAGATCCTGTTGTTGTTGATGAGCTTAGTGATGTAGCTCGTGTATCAGGTATGCCTGATGTTAAGAGAACATCTATTTTCCACCCTCTTAACCAGAAGGCTGTAGCAAGACGTTATGCTAAGTCTGTTGACAAGAAGTATGAGGATCTTCGTCTTGTTGTTGCTCATCTTGGTGGTGGTGTATCAGTAGGCGCTCACGATCATGGTCGTATAGTAGATGTATATTCTGCATTTGAAGGTGACGGTGCTATGTCTCCTGAGAGATGTGGTGGTCTTCCTACAGGCGCTCTTATAAGACTCTGCTATTCAGGCAAGTTCTCTGAAAAAGAGATGCTCAAGAAGGCTACAGGCGCAGGCGGATTCAATGCTTATCTTGGTACTAATGATGCAAGAGAAGTTATGAAAAGGATCGATGCCGGCGATGAGAAGGCAAGACTTATCATGGATGCATTCATCTATCAGGTATGTAAAGATATAGGTGCTCAGGCAACTGTCCTTAAGGGCAAGGTTGACCAGATCATTATCACAGGTGGTATCGCTTACAATGACAGGATCACATCTGCAATGAAGGAAAGAATCGGTTTCATAGCTCCTGTAACTGTATATCCTGGTGAAGACGAGCTTCTTGCACTCGCTCAGGGCGCTATCCGTGTTATGAACGGTGAAGAAAAGGCTAAGGTATACTAATCTTACAGGTATATAGTAATTCAAATAGTTAATTTAAAGGCTTCCCATGCTGCTAAGCTAGTGGCAGGGAGGCTTTTTCATTGCATAAAGACCATAGATCCATGGCTAAAGATACAGCTCATAGACGGTAACTTACATTATTTACAAGCTGTTAATTGAATAGACATAAGATTTTTGATATAATGCTAAACGGACTGCGACTATCTGCATGATTTTTGGCATGAAGTTAGCCAAAAGGCGTATAGTCACAGATGGGTTAATTAACGCCATTTAAGTGGGGAAAGTTGGAAAGTTATGAGTTTACTCGATAAGATTATTGGAACACATTCAGAGAGGGAACTGAAGAGAATCGCTCCTATCGTAGATAAGATTGAATCACTTCGCCCTGCAATGCAGGCTCTTACAGATGAAGAGCTGCGTGCCAAAACAGATGAATTTAAAAAACGTCTTGCTGATGGCGAGACTTCAGATGATATAATGCCTGAAGCATATGCTGTTGTAAGAGAAGCAGGTAAGCGAGTGCTTGGTATGGAACATTTCCGTGTACAGCTTATTGGTGGTATCATACTTCACCAGGGTCGTATTGCTGAGATGAAAACAGGTGAAGGTAAGACACTTGTTGCTACACTTCCTTCATACCTTGATGCTCTTGAAGGCAAGGGCTGTCATGTTGTTACAGTTAACGATTACCTTGCTAAGCGTGATGCTGAGTGGATGGGCAAAATCCATGAATTCCTTGGACTTACAGTTGGTATAGTCCTTAACGGAATGAACTCAGATGAGCGTAGAGCTGCATACAACTGCGATATCACATATGTTACCAATAACGAACTTGGTTTTGATTACCTTCGTGATAACATGGCTATCTACAAAGAGCAGTGCGTATTAAGAGGCCTTAACTTCGCTATCATCGATGAGATTGACTCTATCCTTATTGATGAAGCAAGAACACCTCTTATCATTTCAGGTCAGAGTGATAAGTCAACTAAGCTTTATGAGGCCTGCGATATGCTTGCCAAGCAGATGCAGCGTGGTGAAGACGTTGGAGATTTTTCCAAGATGGATGCTCTTATGGGTATCGAACAGGAAGAGACCGGCGACTTCATTGTCAATGAAAAAGATAAGCTTGTAAACCTTACAGCGCAGGGTGTTGCTAAGGTTGAACGCTATTTCCATATTTCTAACCTTGCAGATCCTGAAAATCTTGAGATCCAGCACAATATAATTCTTGCACTCCGTGCTAATAACCTGATGCAGAGAGACCATGATTATATTGTTCGTGATGATGAAGTTCTCATCGTTGATGAGTTTACAGGTCGTGTAATGCCAGGACGTCGTTATTCTGACGGTCTTCATCAGGCAATTGAGGCCAAAGAGCATGTTAAGGTTAAGCGTGAGTCCAAGACTCTTGCAACTATCACATTCCAGAACTTCTTCAATAAGTTCAACAAGAAGTGCGGTATGACAGGTACAGCTCTTACAGAAGAACAGGAGTTCCGTGATATCTATGCTCTTGACGTTGTAGAGATTCCTACTAATGAGCCTGTAGTTCGTAAGGATCTTCAGGATGCTGTATATAAGACCAAGAAAGAAAAGTATGAAGCAGTTGTAGAAGCTGTTAAGAAGGCTCACGATAAGGGACAGCCTGTTCTTGTTGGTACTATTACCATCGAGACTTCAGAACTTCTGTCCAAGATGCTTACTAAGGCAGGCATCCAGCACAACGTACTCAATGCCAAGTTCCACGAGCAGGAAGCTGAGATCGTTGCAGAGGCCGGTAAGCACGGCGCTGTTACTATCGCAACCAACATGGCTGGTCGTGGTACAGATATTAAGCTTGATGAAGAGGCCAGAGCAGCCGGTGGTCTTAAGATCATAGGTACAGAGCGTCATGAATCAAGACGTATTGATAATCAGCTTCGTGGTCGTTCAGGACGTCAGGGTGATCCGGGTGAATCCAAGTTCTATATCTCACTTGAAGATGACCTTATGAGACTCTTTGGTTCAGAGCGTCTTATCAGTATGTTCAATGCACTTGGAATTCCTGAAGGGCAGGAGATCGAGCACAAGGCTCTTACCAAGGCTATTGAGTCAGCGCAGAAGAGAATCGAGGAGAACAACTTCGGTATTCGTAAGAACCTTCTTGAATATGATGCTGTTAACAATGAGCAGAGAGAGATCATCTACAAAGAGCGTCGCCGCGTTCTTGATGGTGAATCACTTCGTGATAATATCTACAAGATGATCACAGATATCGTTGAAGAGAGCATTGATACAGTGATCGGTGATGGTCAGAATATTGATGACTGGGATCTTAAAGAGCTCAATGAGCTTCTTTTACCAACAGTTCCTCTTAAGCCTGTTACAAGAGGCCGTATCACTAAGAAGTCCAAAGATGGCCTTAAGCAGCAGCTCAAAGAAGAGGCAGTTGCTCTTTATGAAGAGAAAGAGACTGAGTTCCCTGAAGCAGAGACAATCCGTGAGATCGAGCGAGTTATCCTTCTTAAGGTAATCGATCGTAAGTGGATGGATCATATCGATGATATGGATCAGCTTCGTCAGGGTATCGGCCTTCAGGCATATGGTCAGCGTGATCCTAAGGTTGAGTACAAGATGGCCGGCTATGATATGTTCAATGAGATGATGGCCGGAATCAAGGAAGATACTGTAAGACTTCTTTTCCATGTACATGTACAGGAGAAGGTTGAGCGTGAGCAGGTTGCCAAGGTTACAGGTACTAACAAGGATGATTCTGTTAAGAAGGGTCCTGTTAAAAGAGCTGCAGTCAAGATAAGACCTAATGATCTGTGCCCATGTGGTAGCGGCAAGAAGTATAAGAACTGCCACGGCGCTCAGGGCGGTGTTGAATAATTTATAGAGGTTGAAAATGGTAGTATTAGATAACATGAAGATCGAGATTCAGAATTTGAAGCCTACTCTTGATGAGGTTACAGCTTCACTGGATCTTGAAAGTAAGAAAAAAAGAATCGAAGAGTTAAATCGTGAGATGGAAGAGCCTACCTTCTGGGATGATGCTGAGAAGGCCAACAAGAAGACCAAAGAGCTCAAGAACATGCAGGATCTTATCGAGAAGATAGAGCATCTTAATGTTCAGTACGGTGACATCATTGATATGATCGATATGTGCAATGATGAAGGTACAGAAGATAATGATATGGCTGATGAGATAAGAGCAGATCTTGATGAGTTTGAGACAGTTCTTGAAGAGATCAGAATCGCCAATCTCTTGAATGGTGAGTATGATAAGTGCAATGCCATCCTTAAGCTCTCTGCTGGTGCTGGTGGTACAGAGGCATGTGACTGGTGTTCTATGCTTTATCGTATGTATACAAGATGGGCAGAGCGTCATGGCTTTACTGTAGAAGTGCTTGATCTTCTTGATGGTGATGAAGCCGGTATTAAGTCAGTTACATTCCAGATCAACGGTATGAATGCATATGGATATCTTAAGTCTGAAAGAGGTGTTCATCGTCTTGTCCGTATCAGCCCTTTCAATGCGCAGGGCAAGCGTCAGACATCATTCGTATCCAACGATGTAATGCCTGATATCGAAGAGGATCTTGATATCGAGGTTCGTCCTGAAGATATCCGAATTGATACATATCGTTCAAGTGGTGCCGGTGGACAGCATATCAACAAGACATCATCTGCTATTCGTATCACTCACTTTGAAACAGGTATTGTTGTAACTTGTCAGAATGAGCGTTCACAGTTCCAGAACAAGGATAAGGCTATGCAGATGCTCAAAGCCAAGCTCCTTATGCTCAAGATGGAAGAAAATGAAGCTAAACTTGCCGGTATCAGAGGCGAGGTTAAGGATAATGCATGGGGAAGCCAGATTCGTTCTTATGTCCTTCAGCCATATACTATGGTCAATGATACAAGAACAGGCGAGAAGGTTTCTAATGCTGACGGAGTACTTGATGGAGATCTTGATCCATTCATCAATGCTTACCTTAAGTGGCTTGCTACAGGTGGAAAGCCTGTAGGCGATGTTGAGGAAGATTGATCATTTTGATAATGTCATAGATTATCGGGGACGGCCTGTTGGCTGTCCCTTTTTTTATGCTAAGTATTATCGGCAAGTTGTAACACAGAATAAGTCACAGTATCGGAGCCTGATAGCCTTATTTTTGCCACTATTTTTTGAATGTGGCAGATACAGGCTTTTCATAAAGAAAATTGTAGCCATGCCGATAGGTATTAATGAGAAAACGATTTTTTATTTATAATGACTTTTGACCTATTCGTCATAAGATCATGTTCTAAGTGGTCTGATTATAGATAAGTGACATCTAAATAAACGAAGGGAGTCGTATGCTAATACAGTTTACGGTTAATAATTATAAGAGCATAAAGGATACTGTGACTCTTGATCTTCAGGCAGTATCAACAGTCAAGGAACACAGCGGTCATATCATAGAAGCACTTGATGATGAATTCCTGCCTATAGCTATCATCTATGGCCCAAACGGAAGCGGCAAGTCCAATCTTCTTAAGGCGATGGAAATTGTGAAAGGCATGGTTCTGGAGCAGATTGGAGGCGGAGAAGCAATCCCTTTCTATTTTTCTAAAGAAAGCAGAAACGATCCTACCAAATTTGAGATTATCTTCGCTTCAGACAAAGCAGAGTACAGATATCGTCTGCATATTAAGCAGGCACAGATAACATATGAGTGCCTTGACAGGATACCAACTGATAATTGGCGCAGAACTTGTATTTTTGAAAGAAAAGATGAGGAGGTCAATCTTCGTAAGATTCTAAAAATCGAGGATAAGAAATTTGCTGAAGTAACAAAGGTTCGCTCAAGCGAAACATTTCTTGGAAGGCTTATACGTCTTTTTCCGGAGAATAAAATAATAAGTGATGTAATGAACTTTTTTGTGAGCGGGCTTGATTTTATGCAGGATGAGCAAAATGCAGAAGTTCTACTTACGGATGCATTATCTCAGGAGGATGTTTGGGATCTGTTCAGGAATATGGTAGCGGAACTTGATCTTGATATTGTTGATCTCAAGGTAGTAGGAAGTAAGATAAGTGTTACACATAGGATAGGCGATGATGAATATGAGATACCGCTTGAAGCTGAATCTTCCGGAATCAGAAAAACCATATACCTTCTTCCTGTAATAGCCAACAGCCTTCTTAAGGGCCAGGCTGTGATGCTTGATTCCGGTATGTTAGAACTACATCCCTCTATTCTGAAACATATCCTGGGGTATTATCTTGATAGGAACAGCAACCGGAGGAATGCTCAGCTTATACTAACGTCCTATGACATGATCACTTTGGACAAAGACTTCCTTCGCCGCGATGAGATATGGTTTGCGGCAAGAAGTGAGCATCAAAGGACTGTGCTTTACAGCCTTGCGGATTTTGTAGTCGAGGAAGATAGGATCAATGACAAAAAATATGCAAAAAGATATCTTGAAGGCGTATACGGCGCAGATCCGTATATTCGACATATAATAAACTGGAACGAAGTATTCCTGAAGCTTGAAAAAGATGACGATTAATAAAAAATAGTACGTCCTATAGCGATGAGCTGAGAAATAGTTCTGAGCTCTTTGATTTTTGTTATTATGAACAAATAAACGTATTTATGACAGAGGGCATCCGTGCGAGTAATAATCTGCTTAGCACGCACAAAGTAAGGATAAGAGCTTGATATCAAGGAAAATTTGTATAACGTTATGTAGAATTATTACAAAAAAATATTGACGAATTCTCGGCTCTATGATATTCTAGTACAGCGACATGAAATTTTAGGTCTTTTTTTTATGCATAAAATTTGACCTTTAAGAAAAAAGATAGAAAGCGCGCGGAGGTAGAGAGATGCGTACAAGAATTACACTTGCTTGCACAGAGTGCAAGAACCGTAACTATGATACTACAAAGGATAAGAAGACTCACCCTGATCGTATGGAGATCAAGAAGTACTGTCCTTTCTGCAGAAGACACACAATCCACAAGGAGACAAAGTAATCCTGCGACAGAAGGGAGACCGATACAATGGGAGAATCAGATAAGACAGAAGTTAAAGCTTCTGAAAAGAAAGAGCCTAAAAAGAACACAATCAGTTCTTTCTGGGAAGGACTTAAATCTGAGTTTGCTAAGATTACTTGGCCTTCTAGAGAGACAGTTGGTAAGCAGACAGTAGCAGTAACTATTATCTGCGCGGTTATGGCTGCTCTTATTGCTGTTCTTGATTATGTTTTCGGACTTGGCTTAAATTTCATTCAGAGCCTGTAATCTGAGATGTTTGATAGTTTTCGCAGTGTGCAGGAATTTGATGAGGAGATGCAAATGGCAGAAGAAGAAAAGAACAACATGAGCGAAGCTGCAGAATCAGTTGATGCTGAGAACGTAGCTGAAAGTCAGGATGCCCTCGCTCCGGAAGATAAGACTTCTGAAGCAAAATGGTATGTTGCTCATACTTATTCAGGATATGAGAATAAGGTAAAAGCCAATCTTGATAAGACAATTGAAAATCGTCATCTGGAAGATCAGATTCTTGAGGTACGTGTTCCGCTTCAGGACGTAGTTGAAGTTAAGAACGGTGCCAAGAAGACTGTTCAACGTAAGATGTTCCCCGGTTATGTCCTTGTTCATATGATCATGAATGATGACACATGGTATGTAGTACGTAATACCAGGGGTGTTACAGGTTTCGTAGGTCCGGGATCTAAGCCTGTTCCGTTGTCAGATGCTGAGATCAAGCCTCTTGGTATTAAGACTCAGAATGTGACAGTTGATTTTGAAGTTGGAGACGAGATTGCTGTTGTTGCAGGCGTTTGGAAAGATACTGCAGGTATCGTTCAGCGTATGGATTACAGCAAGCAGACAGCTACAATCAATGTAGAACTGTTTGGTCGTGAGACTCCTGTTGAGATCAGTTTTGCGGAAGTACGCAGAATCGATAGCTGATCTGTGTTTTGAATGCAATGTATCATGCTCTTGCTATTTGTTTTAATGGAATGTTGAGAAGATACTTGTATATAAATGTCTTATGCGTATGCATAAGCATTCCTATTATGATATAGAGCACTTTGCTTTATATAGATATATTCACCTATGGAGTGGGAGCAGAAGGACATTTGCTCATAGAGCGGTTTTCTGACTTGTCAGATTGCCTGATTCTTTTGCGCTCAACCACATATTTTCTTAGGAGGAAGCCAAAATGGCAAAGAAAGTCGAAGGATACATTAAGTTACAGATCCAGGCCGGCAAAGCAACTCCGGCACCGCCAGTTGGACCAGCTCTTGGTCAGCACGGCGTTAACATCGTTGAATTCACAAAGCAGTTCAACGCTAAGACAGCAGATAAGGGTGATCTTATCATCCCTGTTGTAATCACTGTTTATACAGACAGAAGCTTCACATTCATCACAAAGACTCCCCCTGCAGCAGTTCTTCTCAAGAAGGCTTGTAACCTGCAGAAGGCATCCGGTGTTCCGAACAAGAACAAGGTTGCTAAGGTTTCTAAGGACAAGATCCGCGAGATCGCTGAAATGAAGATGCCTGATCTGAATGCTAACACTATCGAAGCAGCTATGAGCATGGTTGCCGGTACAGCACGCAGTATGGGTATAGAAGTAGTAGACTAAGGAGGAGAGCAGATCATGAAGCACGGAAAGAAATATGTTGAAGCTGCAAAGCTGATCGAAAAAGCAAAGCTGTATGAAGCTGACGAAGCAATTGCTCTTGTCAAGAAGTCTGCTTCTGCAAAATTTGATGAAACTGTAGAACTGCACATCAGAACTGGTTGTGATTCACGTCACGCTGATCAGCAGATCCGTGGAGCAGTAGTACTCCCTAACGGAACTGGTAAGACAGTTAAAGTTCTTGTATTCGCTAAGGGTACAAAACTTGACGAGGCACAGGCAGCTGGCGCTGATTATGTTGGCGGAGATGAGCTCATCCCGAAGATCCAGAACGAAGGATGGCTTGATTTCGACGTTGTAGTAGCTACACCTGATATGATGGGCGTTGTAGGACGTCTTGGTAAGGTACTTGGTCCTAAGGGACTTATGCCTAACCCTAAGGCTGGTACAGTAACAATGGATGTTGCTAAGGCAATCGCTGATATCAAGGCTGGTAAGATTGAGTACCGTCTTGACAAGGCTAACATTGTACACGTTCCGATCGGAAAGGCTTCTTTCTCAGAGCAGCAGCTCACAGAGAACTACAATGCAATTATGGAAGCTATTTCAAAGGCTAAGCCAAGCTCAGTTAAGGGTCAGTATCTTAAGTCTATCTCCCTTGCAACAACAATGGGACCTGGCGTTAAGATCGTAGCTAACCGTTATTAATTAACGGCCGGTAACTTAATAAGCTATCGCAAGCAGTCACCATCATTGATGGTGACTGCTTTTTTGGTGTGCGCATTGTTGTGTCGTACTTAATGGAGTTAATATGTTTAAATCCTTCTATTGATGAATGAAAGTTATGTTGTTAACATTAAAGTATGGATAACATCTTATGTTGCCTTATTTTATTATTGACAATCTAAATATAATTATTAGAGAATAGGCAGCAATTCTTTTGGCTTTTTATAGAGTATGACTTCTTAAATTTCAAAATGTATGTTATATCGATATGTTAGTTAACACTAGAATATTGCCAGTAAATTAGATTGTTCTGTTATTAAGATATTATGTTCTGATTTTCTTATTACAATTAAGATCTTTGGGAGGATGTATGCAAATAAGGGAACGTAAGGTGTATATAAGACATCTAAACTGCTTTGGAAGAAAAATTTTTAACTGTTTGTTTCCGGCATTAGTTCTTTCTTTTTGCATTACGGGATGTCAGGCTAATGAAAACAGAAGTTTATTGGGTGCATCCGCTATTTCTATTGATGAAACCGGTAATGCGATAAGTGACAATGATATGGGAACTGAATATCTTACAGGTGCTGTTGGTGTTCCTATGACTCAGGATGAGATAAGCGGCGATAGTAACGGATCTTTAGATGTAGGATCAAATGGGAGCAATGCTAATGATAATGCTGCGGATGGTGATGGTATCGGAAGTTCTGATGGCAATGCGGCATCTGACAGTTCTATGGAAATATCTGATGAGGAGATTCCATCTTCTGATTCACCGGTAGCTCTTTTGCCAAATGAATATTCATTTGATATTAAAGACGGAGGTGATACTGCCACAGTAGTATTTGGCGGAGATGTTCTTTTTTCGGAAGGATATGCGATCATATATAGTATTGCCAGAAATGGTGGAACGATAGAAGGCGTTATAGATCAAGGACTCCTTGATTGTATGAGAGAAGCAGACATTTGTATGGTCAACAATGAATTTCCATACACCTTGGAAGGTGCTCCTCTTGAAGGTAAGACCTGGACTTTTCATGCTAACCCATCTTCGGTACATTATCTTTTTGATATGGGAGTCGATATCGTTAGCATTGGTAATAATCATATTTTTGATTACGGTGCAATCGGCCTTTCTAATACTCTAACAACACTTGAATCAGTGTCCATGCCATATGTTGGAGCCGGACGCAATCTTGAAGAAGCATCGAGAACGGTATATTTTAATTCGGCCAGCGGAATTCGTATTGCATTTATAAGTGGATGTGATATAGAGGGTAGCGATCCGCCTTTTACCAGAGGAGCGACTGATACTCAAAGCGGAGTATTTAGAGTCAGGCAGGATGAGCTTTTATGTCAGAGAGTAATGGAAGCCAAGGCATCAGGTGCTTTTGTAGTTGTATATATGCATTGGGGCCTTGAGAACACCTTGGAACTTAACTATCTACAAAAAAATCAGTCTGCGGATCTTGCAAATGCCGGAGCTGATCTTATCATAGGCGATCATCCACACATACTTCAAAATCTTGATTATGTAAATGGGGTTCCTGTTATCTACAGCATGGGTAATTATCTTTTTAACTCAAAAACACTTGATACTGGCCTTATAGAAGCAAAGATTGGTACTGATGGACTTATAAGCTGGAGATTTATTCCCGGTATTCAGTCGAATTCAACGGTCAGGATGGCATATGGTGATGAGAAGTCTAGGATCATAAATTTTATGCAGTCAATATCGCCTCGTGTAGTAATAGATGGAGATGGGTATATCTATCCCAATAACTAATAACTAAAATTTCCTGCTTGGGTGATGCCGGGCCGCATCGGCTCTGCCTCAGAGGGTGGCGTATGTTTGGCAAGTGCGAAGTTTGAATTATTAATTGTTCTTGGCTGGTCGTTTTGCCTCATAGATAAAAAATCGAAATTATAGTAAAAAAGTATTGACAAAATACATTTACATGTTATATATTATTCAAGGTCGTCAGACCTAAGCCGAAGACAGCAGGTGGTGAAAACCGTAAATTTGCGAAAGCAATGCCCGCCGAGGAATGTAAAGTATATTATTATGACTTTATCCTCCCAATGTCTTTGGGAGGTTTTTTATTCGGCCAATTCTATAAGGAGGTAAAAAACATGGCAAAGGTTGAAATTAAGCAGCCTGTAGTAAACGAGATCTCTGAGAAGATCAAAAATGCACAGGCAGTTGTTCTTGTAGATTACCGCGGACTTACAGTTGCTCAGGACACAGAGCTTCGTAAAGCTCTTCGTGCAGAGGGTGTATCTTACAAGGTTTACAAGAACACAATGATGAAGCGTGCATTCGAGGGAACAGATTTTGCTCAGCTCGATGGTATGCTCGACGGACCAAGTGCAGCAGCTATTTCTGAGACAGATCCTGCAGCACCTGCTCGTATTCTTGCAGAGTTTGCTAAGAAGAACCCACAGCTTGAGATCAAGGGTGGTGTTTGCGAAGGCAAATTCTTCGACGAGAACACAATCAAGGAGATCGCTTCTATCCCTCCAAGGGATCAGCTCCTTTCCCGTTTGCTTGGTTCTATGCAGTCTCCTATGGCAAACTTCGCTCGCGTTATCAAGCAGATCGCAGAGAAGCAGCCTGAGGCAGCAGCAGAGGCACCTGCAACAGAGGAAGCTCCTGCAGAAGCACCTGCAGCAGAGTAATCATTCTGCCGCATAAGTCGTCTTTAAGATGACATTTTGATATATGAATATCAAGTAAGGCCTGAATAGTCAGGCGAACTAAAACAAAGAATTATACCAAATTATATGGAGGTAAATTATCATGGCAAAGTTATCCACACAGGAAATCATTGACGCTATTAAAGAGCTTTCAGTTCTTGAGCTTAACGATCTCGTAAAGGCTTGCGAGGAAGAGTTCGGTGTATCAGCAGCAGCTGGTGTTGTTGTAGCAGCAGCAGGCGCTGGCGCAGGTGCTGCAGAAGAGCAGTCTGAGTTCAACGTAGAGCTTACAGAAGTTGGTCCTAACAAGGTTAAGGTTATCAAGGTTGTTCGTGAGCTTACAGGTCTTGGACTCAAGGAAGCTAAGGATCTCGTAGATGGCGCTCCTAAGATGATCAAGGAAGGCGTTGAGAAGGCAGAAGCTGAAGATATCAAGGCTAAGATCGAAGCTGAAGGCGCTAAGGTTACTCTTAAGTAATTTAAACCTTTCAAAATGTTTTTACCTGGCGGAGAAGAGAAATCTTCTCCGCTTTTTTATTCTTGAATTTATTTCTTGTATTTTATTCTTGAATTTATTTCTTGTATTTTATTCTTGAATTTATTTCTTGTATTTTATTCTTGGACTTATTTCTTGTATTTTATTCTTGGACTTATTTCTTGTATTTTATTCTTGGATTTATTTCTTATATTTTATCATTGGATTTATTTCTTATATTTCATTCTTGAATTTAAATCTAATATTATATTCTTATATTTTTTATCTTTTGTTTGGATATTTCTGTTGTCAAAAATTATTCTTCAGCTCTTTTACCAAAAAAATCATTTGACATTTGTATAGATTTGCATTATGATGGAAAATGCACTTATTGTGGAGTGAAAGGCCTTATTATGCCCTTTTGTAAAAATGGTATAGATGCAGGCCGGAAGCTCTTTTCATTAAATCCAAAGAACGGGGTGAATGTCAATGGAAAAGTACAGAATACATCCTACTGGTTCAGACAAAAATGTCCGCATGAGTTTTCAGCGCCAGAAGGACACCCTCGAGATGCCCAACCTCATTGAGGTCCAGAAGAACTCCTATCAGTGGTTCCTGGATGAGGGTCTCAAGGAAGCCTTCGATGATATCTCTCCAATTGAAGACTACAGTGGTAAACTGAGTCTTGAATTTGTAGACTTCAAACTCTGCGAAGATGAAGTTAAGTATTCTATCGAGAAATGTAAGGAGAGAGATGCTACATATGCAGCTCCTCTTAAGGTTAAGGTACGTCTTCACAATAAAGAAAAGGACGAGATCACAGAACATGAGATCTTCATGGGCGATCTTCCTTTGATGACTGCTACCGGAACTTTTGTTATCAACGGTGCAGAGCGTGTTATTGTATCACAGCTCGTTCGTTCACCTGGTATTTATTATGATATTACATATGATAAGCTTGGTAAGAAGCTTATCGCATGCACAGTTATTCCTAACCGTGGTGCATGGCTTGAGTATGAGACAGACTCTAATGATATATTCTATGTTCGTGTAGATCGTACACGTAAGGTACCTGTAACAGTACTTATACGTGCTCTTGGTATAGGTTCTAACGAAGAGATCATCGATCTGTTCGGTGATGAGCCTAAGCTCCAGGGTTCCTTCTCCAAGGATCCTTCTACAGACTATCAGTCAGGTCTTCTTGAACTTTACAAGAAGATCCGTCCCGGCGAGCCTCTTTCTGTTGATAGTGCAGAGTCACTTATCAACGCTATGTTCTTCGATGCAAGAAGATATGATCTTGCTAAGGTTGGCCGTTATAAGTTCAATAAGAAATTACACCTTAAGAATCGTATAGGTGGACAGATCCTTGCTGAAGATGTTGTTGATGAGACAACAGGCGAGATGCTTGCTTCAGCCGGAACTAAGGTTGACAGAGCTCTTGCTAAAGAGATTCAGGATGCAGCTATACCTTATGTATGGATCCAGACTGAAGAGCGCAACATCAAGGTTCTTTCCAATATGATGGTAGATCTTACTCACTATGTTGACTGCGATCTTGAGCAGCTCGGCATCAATGAGGATGTTTACTATCCTGTACTTAAAGAGATTCTTGATGAGTATGCAACCAAGGATGATGCCGAAGGTCTTGCTGAGACTATTCTGGCACGTAAGAATGATCTTATTCCTAAGCACATCACTAAGGAAGATATCATTGCATCCATCAACTACAATATGCACGTAGAGTACGGCATCGGCCACAGTGATGATATCGATCACCTTGGTAATCGTCGTATCCGCTGCGTTGGTGAGCTCTTGCAGAACCAGTACAGAATCGGTCTTTCAAGACTTGAGCGTGTTGTTCGTGAGCGTATGACTACTCGTGATGCAGAGGAGATTTCCCCTCAGACTCTTATTAACATTAAGCCTGTACAGGCTGCTGTTAAGGAGTTCTTTGGATCATCACAGTTGTCTCAGTTCATGGATCAGAACAACCCTCTTTCTGAGCTGACTCACAAGAGACGTCTTTCTGCACTTGGACCTGGTGGTCTTTCAAGAGATCGTGCCGGATTCGAGGTTCGAGACGTACACTATACTCACTATGGTCGTATGTGTCCTATCGAGACACCTGAAGGTCCTAACATCGGTCTTATCAACTCTCTGGCATCATATGCAAGAGTTAATGAGTACGGATTCGTTGAGGCACCTTATCGTCGTGTAGACCATACAGATGCAGAGAATCCTGTTGTTACAGATGAGATCACATACATGACAGCAGATGAGGAAGATAATTATCATGTAGCTCAGGCTAATACTCCTCTTGATGCTGAAGGTCACTTCATCCGTAATAGCGTTTCAGGTCGTTATAAAGAAGAGACTTCTGAATATCAGAAGAATCTTATTGATTATATGGACGTATCACCGAGAATGGTATTCTCAGTTGCTACAGCCCTTATTCCTTTCCTTGAGAACGATGATGCTAACCGTGCGCTCATGGGATCAAACATGCAGCGTCAGGCAGTACCGCTTCTTACAACAGATGCTCCTGCAGTTGGTACAGGTATGGAGCAGAAGGCTGCAGTTGACTCAGGTGACAGCGTTGTTGCCCGTAAGGCAGGTACAATTGATTTTGTTGATTCCAAAATCATACGTATGACTTATGATGATGGTGAGAAGGAAGAGTATCACCTCATTAAGTTTATGAGAACCAACCAGTCTACATGCTATAACCAGAGACCTATCGTTGATAAGGGCGAGCATGTAGAAGCAGGACAGGTTATCGCGGATGGTCCTTCAACATTCCATGGTGAACTTGGTCTTGGTAAGAACCCTCTTATCGGATTCATGACATGGGAAGGTTACAACTACGAAGATGCTGTTCTTCTTTCAGAGCGTCTTGTACGTGATGATGTATTCACTTCAGTTCATATTGAAGAGTATGAAGCAGAGGCACGTGAGACTAAGCTTGGACCGGAAGAAATCACTCGTGATGTTCCCGGCGTTGGTGACGAAGCATTAAAAGACCTTGATGAGAATGGTGTAATCCGTATCGGTGCAGAGGTTCGTGCAGGTGATATCCTTGTAGGTAAGGTTACTCCTAAGGGAGAGACAGAGCTTACAGCTGAGGAGAGACTCCTTCGTGCGATCTTTGGTGAGAAGGCAAGAGAAGTTCGTGATACTTCCCTTAAGGTTCCTCACGGTGAGTACGGTATCATCGTAGATGCTAAGGTATTTACAAGAGAAAATGGTGATGAGCTTTCACCTGGTGTTAATAAATCAGTCCGCATCTATATCGCTCAGAAGAGAAAGATCTCTGTAGGTGATAAGATGGCTGGCCGTCACGGTAACAAGGGTGTCGTTTCCCGTGTACTTCCTATTGAAGATATGCCATATCTTCCTAACGGACGTCCGCTTGACATCGTGTTGAACCCTCTGGGCGTTCCTTCACGTATGAATATCGGACAGGTGCTAGAGATTCACCTTTCACTTGCTGCAAGAGCTCTCGGCTTTAATGTAGCAACACCTATTTTCGATGGTGCTAACGAGAAAGATATCCAGGATATGCTCCAGATGGCTAATGACTATGTCAACATGACATGGGAAGATTTTGAAGCTGCATATAAGGATGTAGTAATGCCTGAGATCATGAAGTATCTGTATGATCACCGTGATCACAGAGAACTCTGGAAGGGTGTTCCGATCACTACAGACGGTAAAGTACAGCTTCGTGATGGACGTACAGGTCAGAAGTTCGATGGTAAGACAACAATCGGACACATGCACTACCTCAAGCTCCACCACCTTGTAGATGATAAGATCCATGCTCGTTCAACTGGTCCTTACTCTCTTGTTACACAGCAGCCTCTGGGTGGTAAAGCTCAGTTTGGTGGACAGCGTTTCGGAGAAATGGAAGTTTGGGCACTGGAAGCTTACGGTGCTGCATATACTCTTCAGGAGATCCTTACAGTTAAGTCCGATGATGTAGTAGGTCGTGTAAAGACTTATGAAGCTATCATCAAGGGTGATAACATTCCTGAACCTGGTGTTCCGGAATCATTCAAGGTTCTTCTCAAAGAGCTTCAGGCACTTGGCCTGGATATCCGTGTTATGCGTGAAGATAATACGGAAGTTGAGATCATGGAGTCTATTGATTACAGCGATTCTGATCTTAGATTCGAGATTGAAGGCGAGAACCGCAGAAACTTCGAGGATGAGTCTCTCGAAGCTAATGGATTCTCAAAGCAGAGATTCGATGAAGAGAGCGGTGAGCTTGTAGCAGACGAAGATGACTTTGCAGAAGGATTCGATGATTTTGATGCTGCTATCGATGCACAGGCAACAGATGGTGACAACGAATAATCCAGGTAACTACAGTTGATAAGTTGAAGGCATGCCCGCCTTTTGGGGCGGGCATCGGACAAGGAGAATATAAGCATGTCAGATTCAACAATGAATAAAGCAATCAATGAGGCTTCCAGCGGAAGATCTACTCTTACGCAGCAGTATCAGCCGATGACATTTGATGCAATTAAGATTGGTCTTGCTTCTCCGGAGAAGATTCGTGAGTGGTCACATGGCGAAGTTACAAAGCCTGAGACCATTAACTACAGAACCTTAAAGCCGGAACGTGATGGCCTTTTCTGCGAAAGAATTTTCGGACCTACAAAGGACTGGGAATGTCACTGCGGAAAATATAAGAAGATTAGATATAAGGGCGTTGTTTGTGATCGCTGCGGAGTTGAAGTAACTAAGTCTTCAGTTCGTCGTGAGCGCATGGGTCACATCGAGCTTGCAGCTCCTGTTTCCCACATTTGGTATTTCAAGGGAATCCCTAGCCGTATGGGTCTTCTTCTTGATATATCACCAAGAGTACTTGAGAAAGTCCTCTATTTTGCTTCATACATAGTTCTTAATCCGGGAGAAACAACTCTTGAGTACAAGCAGGTTCTCTCTGAGAAAGAATATCAGGATGCCAGAGAAGAGTTCGGCAATAAGTTCCGTGCAGGAATGGGTGCTGAAGCTATCAAAGAGCTCCTTATCGATATCGACCTTGAGAAAGATTATGCAGAGCTCAAGGAAGAAGTTGAGACATCAAGCGGACAGAAGAGAGCTCGTGTCATCAAGAGACTTGATGCAGTAGAAGCTTTCCGTGAGTCAGGCAATGATCCAAGCTGGATGATCATGGATTGTATCCCGGTTATTCCTCCGGATCTTCGTCCTATGGTACAGCTCGATGGTGGACGTTTTGCAACATCCGATCTTAACGATCTGTATCGTCGTATTATTAACAGAAACAACCGTCTTAAGAGACTTCTTGAGCTCGGTGCTCCTGATATCATCGTTCGTAACGAGAAGAGAATGCTTCAGGAAGCAGTAGATGCTCTTATTGATAACGGTCGTCGTGGACGTCCTGTTACAGGTCCTGGTAACCGTGCACTCAAGTCACTTTCAGACCTTCTGAAAGGTAAGTCAGGTCGTTTCAGACAGAACCTTCTTGGTAAGCGTGTCGACTATTCCGGCCGTTCCGTTATCGTAGTTGGTCCTGAACTTAAGATTTATCAGTGTGGTCTTCCTAAGGAAATGGCTATCGAGCTGTTCAAACCTTTCGTTATGAAAGAGCTTGTATCCCGTGGAATCTCACAGAATATAAAGAATGCCAAGAAGCTTGTTGAGCGTCTTGATGAGCAGGTTTGGGATGTACTTGAAGATGTTATCAAAGAGCATCCTGTTATGCTTAACCGTGCTCCCACACTTCACAGACTTGGTATCCAGGCATTTGAGCCTATCCTTGTAGAAGGTAAAGCTATTAAGCTTCATCCTCTTGCATGTACACCTTTCAATGCTGACTTTGATGGTGACCAGATGGCTGTTCACCTTCCACTTTCAGTAGAAGCTCAGGCAGAGTGTCGCTTCCTTATGCTGCTTCCTAACAACCTGTTGAAGCCTGCAGATGGTGGCCCTGTTAACGTTCCTACACAGGATATGGTACTTGGTCTTTACTACCTTACACAGGAGCGTCCTGGTGCAAAGGGAGAAGGCAAGTTCTTCAAGTCAGTAGATGAAGCTGTTCTTGCATATGAGAACGATGTAGTAACTCTTCAGTCTAAGGTATACGTTCGTGTATCCAAGACTCTTGCTGACGGAACAGTAGCTTCCGGCATAGTACAGAGCACTGTAGGACGTTTCATGTTCAATGAGATGCTTCCTCAGGATCTTGGATTTGTAGACAGATCAAAGCCTGAAAACCTTCTTAAGCCAGAAGTTGACTTCATGGTTGGTAAGAAGCAGCTCAAGCAGATCATCACAAAGTGTATCAACGTGCATGGTACATTCAAGACTGCTGAAGTTCTTGACTACATCAAGGCAACAGGTTATCACCTCTCTACAAGAGCTGCCATGACAGTTTCAATTTCTGATATGACAGTACCTCCGCAGAAGCAGGAGATGCTTGATGAAGCTCAGAAGACTGTTGACCGTATCGCTGCTAACTACCGCCGTGGTCTTATTACAGACGAAGAGCGTTATCGTGCAGTAATCGATACATGGATGCAGACCGATAAAGAGCTTACTAAGTGCCTTCTTGAAGGTCTTGATAAATACAACAACATATTCATGATGGCTGACTCCGGTGCCCGTGGTTCTAACCAGCAGATCAAGCAGCTGGCTGGTATGCGTGGACTTATGGCTGATACAACAGGTCGTACAATCGAACTTCCTATCAAGTCAAACTTCCGTGAAGGTCTTGACGTTCTGGAGTATTTCATGTCAGCTCATGGTGCTCGTAAGGGCCTTTCTGATACAGCTCTTCGTACAGCCGATTCAGGTTACCTTACACGTCGAATGGTTGATGTATCACAGGAACTTATTATTCGTGAAGTTGACTGTTCTGCAGGCAAGGAAGAGATTCCTGGAATGACAGTACGTGCTTTCATGGATGGAAAAGAAACTATCGAGCCATTGTCAGATCGTATCACAGGACGTTTCTCATGCGAGACTATCAAGGACGCAGAAGGAAATGTACTTGTTAAGAAGAATCATATGATCACACCAAGCCGTGCAGAGAAGATCCTCTCTGTAGGTGTAAATGCTAAGGGTGGTCCGATCGAGGCAGTAAAGATCCGTACAATCCTTACATGCCGCAGCCACGTTGGTATCTGTGCTAAGTGTTATGGTGCTAACATGGCAACAGGTGAAGCAGTACAGGTTGGTGAAGCAGTTGGTATCATCGCTGCTCAGTCAATCGGTGAGCCTGGTACACAGCTTACTATGAGAACATTCCATACCGGTGGTGTTGCCGGTGGAGATATCACACAGGGTCTTCCTCGTGTAGAAGAATTGTTCGAAGCACGTAAACCTAAGGGACTTGCTATCATCTCAGAGCTTGATGGTCAGGTAGAGATCCGTGACACTAAGAAGAAGCGTGAAGTTGTCGTTACTAATGACGAGACAGGTGAATCAAAGGCATATCTTATCCCTTATGGTTCACGTATCAAAGTTCAGGATAAGCAGACAATTGAAGCCGGTGATGAACTTACAGAAGGTTCTGTAAATCCTCACGATCTTCTCAAGATCAAGGGTATCCGTGCAGTACAGGATTACCTTCTTAGAGAGGTACAGAGAGTATATCGTCTTCAGGGTGTTGATATCTGCGATAAGCATATCGAAGTTATCGTACGCCAGATGCTCAATAAGGTTATGATCGATGAAAGTGGAGATACTAACTACCTTCCTGGAACACTTGTAAACGTTCTTGACTTCGAGGATGACAATGAAAGACTCATCTCAGAAGGTAAGAGACCTGCAGTAGGTAAGCAGGTAATCCTTGGTATCACCAAGTCAGCACTTGCAACAGATTCCTTCCTGTCAGCCGCTTCCTTCCAGGAAACAACTAAGGTTCTGACAGATGCAGCTATCCGCGGTAAGGTTGATCCGCTTCTTGGTCTTAAAGAGAACGTTATCATCGGTAAACTTATTCCTGCTGGTACAGGTCTTAAGAGATATCGTGACGTTGGTCTTAATACAGACGAACACTTCAAGGATCCTGCAAGAATGATCCTTCGTAAACAGCCTTCAGTAAGCAGAGCTGCCTTCGAAGCTGAAAGTGATATTGATGACAATATCGCTATCGAAGAAACTGTTACTGTAATGGATGATGACGAATAAATCAGTTCTGTATTGACAATATTGCATTAAAATATTATAATATCGAATTGTGTGAAAATACGGAAAGGGGAACGTATGTCCTCTTTCCGTGTTCGCACGTTGATATACACATTTCAACAGGAGGTAAAAAGAATGCCAACATTTAACCAGTTAGTCAGAAAAGGTCGTCAGACATCTGTAAAGAAGTCTACTGCTCCTGCTCTTCAGAAGGGTTTTAACTCTCTTCACAAGAAGGACATAGCTACAGCTTCTCCTCAGAAGCGTGGTGTCTGCACAGCTGTTAAGACAGCAACACCTAAAAAGCCTAACTCAGCTCTTCGTAAGATCGCCAGAGTGCGTCTTTCAAACGGCATCGAGGTAACATCCTATATTCCTGGTGAAGGTCACAACCTTCAGGAGCATAGCGTTGTTCTTATCCGTGGTGGAAGAGTTAAGGATCTGCCTGGTACAAGATATCACATTATCCGTGGTACACTTGATACAGCCGGTGTTGCAGATCGTAAGCAGGCTCGTTCCAAGTATGGCGCTAAGAGACCTAAGGCCTCAAAGTAATTTAGTAACAAAAAAATATTAAGTGTTGGGTTCTTTGAACATATAGTAATATAAATGATCAAACGAGCTTGCAGTTAAACTCGGACTGAACATACGGCAGTCAAAGTAATACAGCAGTAGAGGCTTTATCAGTTATATTAGTAAGTTTTAGGAAAACCGCACGAACACTTAATGCATGCGAGGCACTTGTGCACAAGTTGCCGTAGAAAGCCCCGCAAGTGAGTACCTATGATTTATTAACTAATAAGGAGGGAAGAACCGTGCCGCGTAAAGGACATATTGTAAAACGTGATGTACTGGAAGATCCAATGTACAACAGCAAGGTTGTAACAAAGCTTGTAAACCAGGTTATGCTGGATGGCAAGAAAGGTGTTGCACAGAAGATTGTATACGGAGCTTTCGCACAGGTTGAAGAGAAGTCTGGAAAGCCAGCTCTCGAAGTATTTGAGACAGCTATGAATAATATCATGCCTGCACTCGAAGTAAAAGCTAGACGTATTGGTGGTGCTACATACCAGGTTCCGATCGAGGTTAGACCGGACAGACGTCAGGCCCTGGCTCTTCGCTGGCTTGTACTGTTTTCACGTAAGAGAGGCGAGAAGACTATGATTGATCGTCTCGCTGGCGAGATTATGGATGCTTCTAACAATACAGGAGCAGCTGTAAAGCGTAAGGAAGACATGCACAAGATGGCAGATGCAAACAAGGCTTTCTCACACTACAGATTCTAATTATATATTCTGTTATAGAACGTTGTTTGCAATCATTTAGGAGGAAGAACCATTGGCTAAAAGAGAATATCCATTGGAGAGAACCAGAAATATAGGTATCATTGCTCATATCGATGCTGGTAAAACAACATGTACAGAGCGTATCCTCTATTATACTGGTGTTAACTACAAGATTGGTGAGACACACGACGGCGCTTCTACCATGGACTTCATGGAACAGGAGAGAGAGCGTGGAATCACAATTCAGTCTGCAGCTACAACATGCCACTGGACTCCACAGGAATACGGCAAAAAGATCGCTGGTGCTCCTGAGTATCGTCTTAACATTATCGATACTCCTGGTCACGTAGACTTCACAGCAGAAGTTGAGCGTTCACTTCGTGTACTTGATGGTGCAGTTGGTATCTTTGATGCTAAGAACGGCGTTGAGCCACAGTCTGAGAACGTATGGCGTCAGGCTGACACATACGGCGTACCACGTATCGCATTCATCAACAAGATGGATATCGTTGGTGCAAACTTCTACCACGATCTGGATATGATCCGTGATCGTCTTGGTAAGAACCCGATCGCTATCAATATCCCGATCGGTGCTGAAGATACTTATGAAGGACTTATCGATCTCTTCGAAATGAAAGCTTATTATTTCAAGGGTGAGAAGGGTGCTGATGAAGATTGTGAAGAAATCCCTGAGGAACTCAAGGATCAGGCTGAAGAGTGGCACAACAAGATGGTTGAGCAGATCGTAGAGCTTGATGAGAACCTTATGGAGAAATACCTTGAAGGTGAAGAAGTTACTACAGCAGAGCTCAAAGCAGCTCTTCGTAAGGGAACAATCGCTTCTGAGGCAGTTCCTGTATGTAACGGAACAGCTTACAGAAACAAGGGTGTTCAGAAGCTTCTTGATGCAGTTATCGAGTATCTTCCTGCTCCTACAGATGTACCGGACGTTGAAGGTACAGATATGGAAGGAAATGAGATCACATGTAAGTCTACAGAGGATGGCCCTCTTGCAGCTCTTGCATTCAAGATCGTATCTGATCCTTTCGTAGGTAAGCTTGCATTTATCCGTGTTTACAGAGGTATCCTCAAGTCAGGATCTTATGTACTCAACTCAACAAAGGATAAGAAGGAACGTGTAGGTCGTATCATGCAGATCCATGCTGATAAGCGTACAGAGATCCAGGAAGCATTTGCTGGTGATATCGCTGCAGCAGTTGGTTTCAAGGATACAACTACAGGTGATACAATCTGTGATGAGAACAATCCTGTTATCCTCGAGTCTATCGAGTTCCCTGATCCTGTTATCGAGCTCGCTATCGAGCCTAAGACAAAAGCAGGCCAGGCTAAGCTTGGTGAAGCTCTTGGTAAGCTTTCTGAAGAAGATCCTACATTCCAGGTACACACTAACCACGAGACAGGTCAGACTATCATCGCTGGTATGGGTGAAGTTCAGCTGGAAGTTATCGTTGACCGTCTCCTTCGTGAGTTCAAGGTTGAGGCTAACGTAGGTGCACCTCAGGTTGCATATAAGGAAGCATTCACAAAGGCTGTAGATATCGAGTCTAAGTATGCTAAGCAGTCCGGTGGTCGTGGTCAGTATGGTCACTGTAAAGTTAGATTCGAGCCTATGGATGCTAACGGTGAAGAGCTTTACAAGTTCGATAACGAAGTTGTCGGCGGTGCTATTCCTAAGGAATTCATCCAGCCTATTTCTGATGGTATCGAAGAGGCTATGAAAGCCGGTAGTATTGCTGGATTCCCTGTTGTTGGTATCCACGCAACTGTATACGACGGATCATATCATGAAGTCGATTCATCTGAAATGGCATTCCACATTGCCGGATCTATGGCATTCAAGGATGCTATGGCTAAGGCATCACCTGCACTTCTTGAGCCTATCATGAAGGTTGAGGTTACAATGCCTGAGGAATACATGGGTGATGTTATCGGTGATATCAACTCCCGTCGTGGCCGTGTAGAAGGTATGGATGACATGGGCAATGGTAAGATTGTTCGTGCATACGTTCCTCTTGCTGAGATGTTCGGTTATGCAACAGACCTTCGTTCTAAGACACAGGGTCGTGGTAACTACTCAATGTTCTTTGAGAAGTATGAGCCAGTACCGAAGAACGTTGCTGACAAGGTTATCTCACAGTACAAGCAGGCCTAAATTAAGCAAAAAAGCTTGAATTTGCGCCGATTATCGAATATAATCGTTTATAGTCGGTGCTCAAAATATTCAATAACAATAATGATAATGTTGTTACACATTCATTTAAGGAGGACTTAAAAAATGGCAAAGGCACATTTTGACAGAACAAAGCCGCATTGTAACATTGGTACAATCGGACACGTTGACCACGGTAAGACAACTCTTACAGCTGCTATCACAGCAGTTCTTGCTGACAGACAGGGTGGCGAAGCAGTAGCTTTCGATCAGATCGATAAGGCACCTGAAGAAAAGGCACGTGGAATAACAATTTCATCTGCTCATATCGAGTATGAGACAAACAACAGACACTATGCACACGTTGACTGCCCTGGCCACGCTGATTATGTAAAGAACATGATCACTGGTGCAGCTCAGATGGATGGCGCTATCCTCGTTGTTGCTGCTACAGACGGTGTTATGGCTCAGACAAAGGAGCACGTTCTTCTTGCTCGTCAGGTAGGCGTTCCTTACATCGTTGTATTCATGAACAAGTGCGATATGGTTGATGATCCTGAACTTCTTGACCTTGTTGAGATGGAGATCAGAGACCTTCTTAACGAGTACGAGTTCCCTGGCGATGATACACCTATCATCCGTGGTTCAGCTCTTAAGGCTCTTGAGGATCCTAAGTCCGAATGGGGTGACAAGATCGTTGAGCTTATGGATACAGTTGATTCTTATATCCCTGATCCTGCTCGTGAGGTCGACAAGCCTTTCCTTATGCCTGTTGAGGACGTATTCACAATCACAGGTCGTGGTACAGTTGCTACAGGCCGTGTTGAGAGAGGTCAGCTCCACCTTAACGACGAAATCGAAATCGTTGGTATCAAGGAAGAGACAAAGAAGTCAGTTGTTACAGGTATCGAGATGTTCCGTAAGACTCTTGACTACGCTGAAGCTGGTGATAACGTAGGTATCCTTCTTCGTGGTGTAGATCGTACAGAGATCGAAAGAGGACAGGTTGTAGCTGTTCCTGGAACAGTTACTTGCCACAAGAAGTTCACAGCTGAGGTTTACGTTCTTACAAAGGATGAAGGTGGACGTCATACTCCTTTCTTCAACAACTATCGTCCTCAGTTCTACTTCAGAACAACAGACGTAACAGGTGTATGTAACCTTCCTGAAGGTACAGAGATGTGCATGCCTGGTGACCACGTAACAATGACTATCGAACTTATTCACCCTATCGCTATGGAGCAGGGTCTTACATTCGCTATTCGTGAAGGCGGACGTACAGTAGGTTCAGGCCGTGTTGCTACAATCATCGAGTAATTGTATATAACCTGAATTTATACGGCTTTCGGAGTTTTCTCCGAAAGCCGTTTTTTAGTATTGGTCGATTCAGTTTTTTAGTATTGGTCGATTTGGTTTTTTAGTATTGGTCAATTCAGTTTATTTGGTTTTGTCTTCTTTATAATCTTTCAGATATATTTCATATTTTTATCAAATAATAAATGTATAATATAGATTAAGGTCTAAGAGGATAGCTTAGACCTTAATTTGATGTTAGGTAATAAAATCTTTTCATAAATACATGAAAAGGAGTATAATCTAACAGCTATTGATGCTTGAAATAATCTTTCAAGGATATATAATAAAACATTGCGGTTTCGCTATAAAAATAATACGGATATGGGGAGCAATTAATGGAACGAGATAAAATACCGGCGGAAAGAATGCTCGGTAATATTTCTTTATCAGATTTAAAATCAATATCACAGGAAGATATAGAGCAGCTATTAAGGATAACTGATCAGATACAGGACTTTCAGGAACTCATGATGAAATATGAGTGTGCAATGTATGAGATCAAGACAAAGCTTGATGTTCTTAACAAAGAGCTGTCTCTTCGCAACAATCGTAATCCTTTTGAATCTATCAAGACCAGGATCAAAGCACCTATAAGTCTTTTTGAGAAGATGCAGAGAAAAGGGCTTCCATTTACAGTAGACAATATTAAGGATAATATAAGCGATGTTGCCGGAATCAGGGTTATCTGCTCTTTTATAGATGATATCTATATGCTGGCTGATTGTTTAAAAGAGCAGGATGATGTCAGACTTGTTGAGATCAAGGATTATATTGAGAATCCTAAGCCAAGTGGTTATCGAAGTCTTCACCTTATATTGGAAATTCCGATATTCCTGACTCATGACAAGGAATACATGACTGTTGAAGTTCAGTTTAGGACGATAGCTATGGATTTCTGGGCAAGTCTTGAGCATAAGATGAAGTACAAAAAAGATATACAGGATGCAGAGATGATAACAGAGGATCTGTGCTTTTCTGCAGATATGATCAATCAGATAGACAGAAGGATGCAACAGATAAGAGAAAGGATCGATGCTGGAAGAGCCAAAGAGGATACGGAAGGTCCAAGGATTGATTTTAGCAATCTGAAAAAAGAAATTGAAGAATTATCAGATGATAGCAGCAATATTGAAAAGAATGTAAAATCACCTGCTGAACAAAAAAGTCCTGAGAATTCAATAGGAGCAGTTCTGGATGCAGCCAAGAAGCAGATCAGTCAGATGAGTGATAATGGTGCAAAAGAAAACAGCACATCATCAGATGACTTTGATAGGCATGATTTACAGGATATAGAATCAAGAACTGAAATTGAAAATAGGAAAAAATCAAAAAAGAAAGTAATAGAGATTGAGCAATCTGATCCTATTTTTATAGCTTCGGCCAATGCACAGAGTTCATCTAAAAAGAATAGTGCCAAGGCTGTTGAGTCAAGTCTTAGGTGAAGGCTAAGGGAAGAATCAGAAATAATCCAGAGAATAATTCTGATTAAAATATAGCTTGGTTGTTATGATAATATGCAAAAAACTTAGTGGTGTAATAAGCCACTAAGTTTTTTGTTCGTTTATTATCAGATTTTATAGTGCTGTCCATCTTCCGCTTGCACCGCAAGGAAGAACCAGACCATTAGAAGAAACCGGAAGACCGACTTCATCAGCTTCAATCTTGCCTTTATGAATAGGATCAAGGACTGTGTGAAGCATATATGAAAGAACTGCAGGCTGCAGACCGGTTGTATATGAGTTGATCAGGAAGAAAAGAGGATTGTCCGAAAGAATCTGTGAACAAAGCTCTATGAAAGGATAGATACTTTCCTCAATCTTCCAGATCTCACCCTTAGGACCTCTTCCATATGAAGGAGGATCCATAATGATCGCATCATACTTGTTGCCACGGCGAATCTCGCGCTGTACAAATTTAACACAGTCGTCAACAAGCCATCTGATACGGGCATCTGCAAGTCCGGATGAAACTGCATTTTCTTTAGCCCAGGTAACCATTCCTTTACTTGCATCCACGTGAGTTACGGATGCGCCGGCAGCAGCTGCAGAAACAGTTGCTCCACCTGTATAGGCGAAGAGATTCAGAACTTTGATTTCACGACCGGATTCGCGAATGAGTTTGGAGAACCAGTCCCAGTTAGCAGCCTGTTCAGGAAACAGACCCGTATGCTTGAAACTAAAGGGCTTAAGATGGAATGTCAGCGAATTATAACTTATAGTCCATTCTTCGGGAAGAGAATGAAACTCCCATTCGCCGCCGCCTTTATTACTTCTGTGATAATGTCCATTAGGTTTTCTCCATCCAGGGAGCTTTTTATCTGTATTCCAAATGACCTGAGGATCAGGACGTACAAGCTGGTACTTACCCCATCTTTCAAGCTTCTCTCCATTAGATGTATCTAAAACTTCATAATCTTTCCAATTTTCAGCAAGCCACATAATTACTCCATTTCAATAGCTTTGTTTTACAACAGTGGATTTGATATTTACTAATATAATATAGCGAATCTGATTATATTACAAAAAAGAATATATTGAAATAGTTATTGTAAAGTAATAGGAAAGCACCCAGAGAATAAGTGATTAATTGCAAGAATCAGTTCAGACTATCAACAGTGATTAATAACAGAGATAATTGATAAAAAATGAGTAAAGGCGACCTATAATATATAATCTGTGACAAACATAAAAACAGCTATATGTATTGAAAATTCGGGCTTTATGAGAGTTATTAATCGAAATATGATAAATAAACACAATTAGAGATTAATATATATCAACAAAAATGATATTAACAATCCTCTTTGCTTTATTTTGACGAAAAATCATATAAAAGGCTTGCAAAACAGAAAAAAAAGTAATATAGTAGCTATTGCTGTGACATGATAGCGTTGAAGCGTGAGGTTGCCACATTATCCAGTGATGTGGGTTTTCCGTGGAGCGAATGTCAGTAGGCTGCATAGCGGCCACAAAATCATGACGACAAGTCACTGTACAAGCAAATGATGTCTGCTGCAAATCCCAAAGGGATTGATGGGCAGAAACGACGTGAAGTGAAAATCTGAGTTGTAATTTGGGTTGCGAATCAGGACACACACGGGAGAATGTACAGTCACCGCTTGTCGTACTTAAACAAAAGTGCGAAAAGGAGGCGACTTTTTTTATGGCAAATCAGGTAATGAGGATTACTCTTAAAGCATATGATCATCAGTTAGTTGATGCATCTGCTAAGAAGATCATCGAGACAGTCAAGAAGAACGGATCTCAGGTTTCAGGACCGGTTCCGCTTCCTACTAAGAAGGAAGTAGTAACAATTCTTCGTGCTGTACACAAGTACAAGGATTCTAGAGAGCAGTTCGAACAGAGAACTCATAAGAGACTGATCGATATCATCACACCTACACCTAAAACAGTTGATGCTCTGCAGAGACTCGAGATGCCTGCAGGTGTATACATCAACATCAAGATGAAATAATTCATCAGAAACTACTAAAATCTAACCTCTACTAGTATGATGCAAGACGCATGATGCCGCGACACTGGAAATTACTTACATTAAGTAATAAAACGACATTGCGAACGATTTAAGCATCCGCTGTAGATGAATCAGGAGGTAAAACATGAAGAAGGCTATTTTAGCTACTAAGGTCGGAATGACCCAGATCTTCAAAGAAGACGGTTCACTTGTTCCTGTAACAGTACTTCAGGCTGGACCGTGCGTAGTAACACAGATCAAGACACAGGAAAACGACGGTTATTCTGCTGTTCAGGTTGGTTTCGTAGATAAGAAAGAAAAGAACTACGAAGCAGGCCAGGTATGGCACAGACATGGCGTAAACAAGGCTGAGGCTGGTCACTTCAAGAAGGCCGGTGTTACATCCAAGAGATACGTCAGAGAGCTTAAACTTGAGAATGCAGCTGATTATCAGCTTGGTGCAGAGATCAAGGCAGACATCTTCGCAGATGGAGACAAGATCGATGCAACAGCTATCTCAAAGGGTAAAGGTTTCCAGGGCGCCATCAAGAAGAATGGTCAGCACAGAGGACCTATGGCTCACGGTTCAAAGTTCCATCGTCATCAGGGTTCTAACGGTTCGAGTTCTGATCCTAGCCGTGTATTCAAGGGCAAAGGTATGCCAGGTCACATGGGCGCTGTAAGAGTTACAGTTCAGAACCTTGAAGTTGTAAAGGTAGACGCTGAGAAGAATCTCATTCTTGTTAAAGGCGCTGTACCAGGACCTAAGAAGGGCCTTGTTACTATCAAAGAAACAACAAGAGTTGAGGCATAACGAAGGAAAGGAGGACCATTCAGATGGCTAACGTATCTGTTTTAAATATGGAAGGTAAAGAAGTTGGCAAGATCGACTTAAACGATGCTGTATTCGGAGTTGATGTCAACGAGCACCTTGTACACCTTGCAGTTGTTCAGTATCTTGCTAACAATCGTCAGGGTACACAGAAAGCAAAGACTCGTTCCGAAGTTTCCGGAGGTGGCAGAAAGCCATGGAGACAGAAGGGAACAGGTCATGCTAGACAGGGTTCAACAAGATCTCCTCAGTGGACAGGCGGCGGTGTTGTATTCGCACCAGTTCCAAGAGATTATTCCTTCAAGATGAACAAGAAGGAGAAGCAGGCAGCCCTTAAGTCCGCTCTTACAGATAAGGTTGAAAGCGGCAATGTAGTTGTTCTTGACGAGCTTAAGTTCGATGAGATCAAGACAAAGAAGTTTGCTGAAGTTATGGCTAACATCAATGTAGACCGTAAGGCACTTGTTGTTCTTGCTGATAACGATCAGAACGTAGTTCTTTCAGCTCGTAACTTCGCTCAGGCTAAGACAATGCAGGCTACTACACTTAACGTTTACGATATCGTAAATGCAAAGACACTGGTTCTTACTAAGGACGCAGTAAGCAAGATCGAGGAGGTGTACGCATAATGGCAGCACTCGAATATTATGACATTATCCTGAAGCCCGTTCTGACTGAGAAGTCAATGAACCTTATGGGCGATAAGAAATACACATTCCTTGTAAATCCTCAGGCTAACAAGAGTCAGATCAAGGAAGCTGTAGAGAAGATGTTCGAAGGTACTAAGGTTGCTAAGGTTAACACACTTAACGCTGATGGTACAAAGAGAAGAAGAGGTCAGGCAGTAGGTTTCACAGCTAAGACAAAGAAGGCTGTAGTAACTCTGACAGCAGATTCTAAAGACATCGAGATTTTCCAGGGACTCTAATTTAGATAATAATAATTATGCGTGCAAGGCCCATTTAAAGAGTCCGGGGGCCAAGGGCTAGTCCCTCGCATGCGACAAAATAAGGAGAAAAAGAATCATGGGAATTAAGAAGTATGGTCCTTATACCCCATCCAGAAGAAACATGACTGGTTCTGATTTCGCTGAAATCACAAAGAAGACTCCTGAGAAGAAGCTTCTTGTTTCAAAGAACAGCATCGCTGGACGTAATAACCAGGGTAAGATCACAGTTAGACACAAAGGTTGCGGCGGAAGAGTTAAATACAGACTCGTAGACTTCAAGAGAAATAAAGATGATATGCCTGCAAAGGTTATCGGTATCGAGTACGATCCTAACCGTACAGCAAACATTGCTCTTATCTGCTATGCAGATGGAACAAAGTCATACATCCTTGCTCCTGCAGGTCTGACAGACGGCATGACAGTTATGAACGGTGCTAACGCAGAAATCCGTGTTGGTAACTGCCTTCCCCTTTCAGCTATTCCTGTAGGTACTGAAGTTCACAACATTGAGCTTTATCCTGGAAAGGGTGGACAGCTTGTTCGTTCAGCTGGTAACTCTGCACAGCTTATGGCTAAGGGTGAGAAGTACGCTACACTTCGTCTTCCTTCAGGTGAGATGAGAATGGTTCCGATCGAGTGCCGTGCAACAATCGGTGAGGTCGGCAACATTGAACATAACCTTATCAATTATGGTAAGGCAGGCCGTATTCGTCACATGGGTATCCGTCCTACAGTTCGTGGTTCTGTTATGAACCCTAACGATCACCCACACGGTGGTGGTGAAGGTAAGGCTCCGGTAGGTCGTCCGGGTCCATGCACACCTTGGGGCAAGCCTGCTCTTGGTTATAAGACACGTAAGTCCAAGAAGGCTTCTAACAAGCTCATCGTAAGAAGAAGAAACGGTAAAGCCATCAAATAATTGAAGGGAGAATAAAATGTCAAGATCACTTAAAAAGGGACCTTTCGCTGACGCAAGTCTCTTAAAGAAAATAGATGCTATGAACGCACAGAACGAAAAGCAGATCATCAAGACCTGGTCACGTCGTTCAACGATCTTCCCTTCATTTGTAGGGCACACGATCGCAGTTCACGACGGTAGAAAGCACATCCCGGTATATGTAACTGAGGATATGGTTGGCCATAAACTTGGTGAGTTCGTTCAGACCAGAACTTTCCGCGGCCACTCAGGCAACGAGAAAAAGACAGGTGCCAGATAAGGTAGAGCGAAAGGAGGTTCATTATGGCAACAGAAGAAAAGAAGAAGTCCAGATCTCAATACAAAGTTGAGAGAAATAGAGAAAATAGAGAGACAAGACCACACGCAAAGCTTACATACGCTAGAATTCCTGTTCAGAAGGCATGCTTCGTTATGGACGCTATCCGTGGTAAGGATGTAACAACAGCTCTTGCTATCTTACAGTACAATCCAAGATATGCTTCAAGCGTTATCTATAAGCTTCTTGCAAGTGCTGCAGCAAATGCTGAGTTCCAGGGTAAGAACCGTGAGAATCTTTACATTGCTGAGTGCTACGCAAACAACGGCCCTATCATGAAGAGAATTCATCCTAGAGCACAGGGTAGAGCTTACAGAATCAACAAGAGAATGAGCAACCTCAGCATCATTCTGGATGAGAGATAAGAAAGGAGAGCTAAAATCAAATGGGACAGAAAGTTAATCCGCATGGCATGAGAGTAGGCGTTATAGCTGACTGGGATTCCAGATGGTACGCTGAAGAGGGTGCATTTGCTGATAATCTTGTTGAAGATTACAAGATCAGAAAGTACCTTAAGAAAAAGTTATATGCTGCAGGTGTTTCCAAGATCGAGATCGAGAGAGCATCTGACAGAGTTAAGGTTATCGTTTTCACAGCTAAGCCCGGCGTTGTAATCGGTAAGGGCGGTAACGAAATCGAGATCACAAAGAAAGAGCTTCAGAAGCTTACAGATAAAAAGGTCATGGTTGATATTAAAGAGATCAAGAGACCTGACCGCGATGCTCAGCTTGTTGCAGAAAACATTGCAAGCCAGCTTGAGAACCGTGTATCCTTCAGAAGAGCTATGAAGTCTTCAATGTCAAGATCCATGAAGGCAGGAGTTCTTGGTATCAAGGCTTGCTGCGGTGGACGTCTTGGTGGTGCTGATATTGCTCGTAAAGAGTTCTACAGCGAAGGAACAATTCCGCTTCAGACACTTAGAGCTGATATTGATTATGGTTTTGCAGAAGCAGATACAACCTATGGTAAGGTTGGTGTCAAGGTTTGGATCTATAAGGGAGAAGTTCTTCCTAAGAAAGGACCTAAGGCTGATGCTGACAAGGAAGGGAGCGATAAATAATGTTAATGCCAAAGAGAGTTAAACACCGTAAACAGTTCCGTGGTTCTATGGCTCACAAAGCTACTCGCGGTACAACAATCACTTACGGTGAGTTCGGAATAGTTGCCCTTGATCCTTGCTGGATCAGATCCAACCAGATTGAGGCTGCCCGTGTAGCTATGACACGTTTCACAAAGCGTGGTGGACAGGTTTGGATCAAAATTTTCCCGGATAAGCCTGTTACAGCAAAACCTGCTGAAACTCGAATGGGTTCCGGAAAAGGTACTGTAGAGTACTGGGTATCTGTAGTAAAGCCAGGTCGCGTAATGTTCGAGATCGGCGGTGTATCTGAAGATGATGCCAGAGAAGCACTTCGTCTTGCTATGCACAAGCTTCCTTGCCGCTGCAAGATCGTTTCCAAGGCTGATTTGGAAGGTGGTGTATCTGATGAAAACTAATACATATGTTGAAGAGCTTAATAAGAAGGATGCAAAGGCTCTTAATGAAGAGCTTGTTTCTGCAAAGAAGGAACTTTTCAATTTAAGATTCCAGAAGGCTACTAACCAGCTGGACAATACTGCTAGAATCAACACTGTTCGTAAGAATATTGCTAGAATCCAGACAGTTATCACACAGAAGTCTAAAGTAGCTGAATAATTTCGCTGAAGTTGCGGGAAAGGATAAAGAATCGTGGAAAGAAATCTTAGAAAAACACGTGTTGGTAAGGTTACAAGTGATAAGATGGACAAGACCATCACTGTTTCCATTGAAGACCATGTAAAACATCCTCTTTACAAGAAGATCGTTAAGAAAACATATAAGCTTAAGGCACATGATGAGAACAATGAGTGTCATGTTGGCGATACAGTAAAGGTCATGGAGACAAGACCACTTTCAAAAGATAAGAGATGGAGACTTGTTTCTATTATTGAGCGCGCAAAGTAATTTTGAGTATAATTTCTTTGAAATTTAACTCGTATCCTGCGCATTATAAAGAAGGAGAATTAACATGATTCAACAGGAAAGCAGACTTAATGTCGCTGATAATACTGGTGCAAAAGAACTGCTTTGCATTCGTGTTATGGGCGGATCTACAAGAAGATATGCGAGAATCGGTGATGTAATCGTTGCTTCTGTTAAAGATGCAACACCCGGTGGTGTTGTAAAAAAGGGTGACGTTGTTAAAGCCGTTGTTGTTCGTACAGTAAAGGAGACACGTCGTAAAGATGGTTCCTACATCAAGTTCGATGAGAACGCTGCTGTAGTTATCAACGATGACGGTAATCCAAAAGGAACACGTATATTTGGACCAGTTGCAAGAGAGCTTCGTGATAAGAAATACATGAAGATACTGTCTCTGGCACCTGAAGTATTATAAGGAGGAACCCAGGTTATGGCAGCAAGTAGAATTAAAAAGGGAGATACAGTTCGTGTTATCGCTGGCTCCTATGAAGACAAGGGTCATGAAGGTAAGGTTCTGTCCGTTGATGCTAAAAATCACAGAGTAGTTGTAGAAGGTATCAACAAGGTTAAAAAGCACCAGAAGCCTTCTATGCAGAATCAGAACGGCGGAATCGTAGAAGTTGAAGCTCCTATCGATATCTCCAACGTTATGCTTGTAGTTGACGGTAAGACCACTCGTGTCGGCATCAAAGTCGAGAGAGATGAGAACGGCAAGGTCGTTAAGAAGACTCGTGTTGCAAAAGCAACTGGTGAAGAAATCGATGTGATCTATCCGGCACAGAAGAAGAACTAACGGGAAGGAGGTACTAAGACGTGAGCAGATATAAAGATTTATATAAAAACGAAATCGTTGACGCTATGACAAAGAAGTTCGGCTACAAGAACGTTATGGAAGTTCCGAAGCTTGACAAGATCGTTGTAAACATGGCAGTTGGCGAAGCTAAAGAAAATGCTAAGGTTCTTGAGAACGCAGCTGGCGACATGGAAATTATCACAGGTCAGAAGCCCGTTCTTACAAAGGCTAAGAAGTCAATCGCTAACTTTAAGATCAGAGAGGGCCAGGCTATCGGATGCAAGGTTACTCTTCGTGGCGAGAAGATGTATGATTTCCTGGATCGTCTCGTAAACCTGGCACTGCCTCGTGTACGTGACTTCCGCGGCATCAATCCTGATTCCTTTGACGGAAGAGGCAACTATGCTCTTGGTATTCGTGAACAGCTTATCTTCCCTGAAATCGAGTATGATAAGGTAGATAAGACAAGAGGAATGGACATTATCTTCACAACAACAGCAAAGACAGACGAAGAGGCTCGTGAGCTTCTCAGACTGTTCAACATGCCTTTCGCAAAGTAATCATAGGAGGAAAGAAAAAACATGGCTAAATTATCCATGAAAAGAAAACAGCAGATGAAACCTAAGTTCTCAACAAGAGCTTATACACGTTGCAGAATCTGCGGTCGTCCTCATTCAGTTCTTAGAAAATACGGAATTTGCAGAATCTGCTTCCGTGAACTTGCTTATAAGGGCGAAATCCCTGGCGTAAAGAAAGCCAGCTGGTAATTATGTAACTAATCACTTTGGTGATAAAGTTAGATTTGTTTATTGCGGCTTCGTGTCTCTCCCCTTTTTGGGGGAGTAAGGCGAAGCAAGAATATTAGGAGGAAAATTTAAAATGGCAATGAATGATCCTATTGCAGATATGCTTACAAGAATTCGTAACGCTAACACTGCTAAACATGATACTGTAGATGTTCCTTCATCAAAGATGAAGCTTGCAATCGCAAACATTCTTCTTGAGGAAGGTTATATCAAGAAGCTTGACATCGTTGATAACAAGGGCTTCAAAGATCTTCACATCACACTTAAGTATGGTGCAGATCGTAACGATAAGGTTATCACAGGCATCAAGAGAATTTCCAAGCCTGGTCTTCGTGTATATGCTGGCAAGGATGAGCTTCCAAGAGTACTTGGTGGTCTCGGAATCGCTATCATTTCTACAAACCAGGGTGTTGTAACTGATAAGAAAGCAAGAGAGCTCCAGGTTGGTGGCGAAGTTCTTGCATTTATTTGGTAAATTGGAGGTACGGGCATGTCACGAATCGGTAAAATGCCAATCGCAATCCCTGATGGAGTTACTATCAGCGTTGCAGAAAATAACAAGGTGACTGTAAAAGGTCCTAAGGGAGAACTTACAAGAGACTTCCCTCAGGAACTTTCAATCGAGCAGAAAGACGGCGAGATTGTTATATCAAGACCAGATGATCAGAAGAGAACAAAGGCTCTCCACGGCCTTACAAGAGCTCTCCTGAACAACATGGTAACAGGTGTTAAAGACGGATTTGAGAAAAAGCTTGAAGTTGCAGGTGTTGGTTACAGAGCTGCAAAGAAAGGCAAAACTCTCACACTTACTCTTGGATATTCTCACCCGGTAGAACTTGAAGATCCTGAAGGTGTTGAATCTACTGTTGAAGGTCAGATCATCACAGTTAAGGGTATCGACAAGGAAAAGGTTGGCCAGTACGCAGCAATCATCCGCGAGAAGAGAGCTCCTGAACCATATAAGGGCAAGGGAATCAAGTACGTTGATGAAGTAATCAGACGTAAAGTCGGTAAGACCGGTAAGAAGTAAGAGATAAGGAGAGTGTAAAATGGTTAGAAAAGAATCCAGACAGGAAATTCGTGAAAAGAAGCACCTGAAGGAACGTAAACGCTACAGCGGCACTGCTGAGAGACCAAGACTTGCAGTGTTCAGAAGCAACAAGAACATCTACGCTCAGGTTATCGATGACGTAGCTCAGAAGACTCTTGTTTCTGCTTCTACTCTTGAAAAAGACATCAAAGCTGAGCTCAAGAACACCGATGATGTTGATGCAGCTGCATATGTTGGAGATGTAGTAGCTAAGAGAGCCCTTGAAAAGGGTATCAAGGCTGTTGTTTTCGACAGAGCAGGTTACATTTATCACGGTAAGGTTGAAGCCCTTGCTGATGCTGCCAGAAAAGCTGGCTTAGAATTCTAAGAGAGGAGAACAGAATTAAATGAAACGTACAGTCGTTGATGCAAGTCAGCTTGAGTTAACAGATAAAGTCGTTACCATTAAAAGGGTTACCAAGGTAGTTAAGGGTGGCCGTAACATGAAGTTTACAGCTCTCGTAGTTGTAGGTGATGGTAATGGACACGTAGGTTGTGGTCTTGGTAAGGCTACAGAAATTCCGGATGCTATTCGTAAGGGTAAGGAAGCTGCAACAAAGTCACTTGTTACAGTTGCTCTTGATGAGAATAACTCCATTACACATGATTTCGTTGGTAAGTTCGGAAGCGCTGAAGTTCTTCTTAAGAAGAGCCCAGAAGGTACAGGTATCATCGCAGGTGGTCCTGCACGTTCCGTATGTGAACTTGCTGGTATCAAGAACATTCGTACAAAGTCTCTTGGTTCCAACAACAAGCAGAACGTTGTATTCGCTACAATCAACGGCCTCAGCAAACTTAAGACTCCTGAGGAAGTTGCAAAGATGCGTGGCAAGTCTTTAGAAGAAGTTAAAGCTTAAGGTAACAGCCTTAAGGAAAGGAGAAATCAATGGCAGCAGAAAAGAAACTCAAGATCACATTGATTAAATCCACTATCGGTGCTGTGCCTAAGCAGGTAGCAACCGTTAAATCAATGGGATTTAAGAAACTTAACAGCAGTGTTGTTCTTCCGGATAACTCCGCTACAAGAGGACAGATCCAGCAGATCAGACACCTTGTTAAAGTTGAAGAAATGTAATGATATAAACACGGTTCTGCAATTTTTTTGCAGAACCATGTTTGCTATGCACGGTAAATGTGCATATAATATAATGAGCGAGCAGATTATGAGACACGCTGCGAGGCATAGTCTGCGTCTTAGTGATCTCGCAGCGGGAAATGAGGAAAAATCATGGAATTATCAAATTTAAGACCAGCTGAAGGTTCAGTTCAGTCAGACAACTTCAGAAGAGGACGTGGACACGCTTCAGGAAACGGCAAGACTGCTGGTAAGGGTCACAAGGGTCAGAAGGCTCGTTCAGGAGCTCCAAGACCAGGATTTGAAGGTGGCCAGATGCCACTGTTCAGAAGACTTCCTAAGAGAGGCTTCAAGAACATCAATTCTAAGAATTTTGTAGCTATCAATGTTGACAGACTGGAAGCATTTGATAACGGAGCTGAAGTTACTGTCAGCGCACTTAAGGAAATGGGCATCATCAAGAAGGAAAATGATGGTGTTAAGATTCTTGGTGGCGGAGAATTAACTAAGAAGCTTACGGTTAAAGTAAATGCATTCAGTGCATCTGCAAAAGAAAAGATCGAGGCTCTTGGTGGAACAGCTGAGGTGATCTGATGCTAACAACCCTAAAGAATGCATTCAAAATCAGAGAAATCAGAAGCAAAATAATATTTACACTTCTGATGCTTGCAGTAATCAGACTTGGTACTTTAATAACTGTTCCCGGAATATACGGTGATCAGTTTTCAGCCTGGTTCAAAAATCTTACAGCAGGTGGAACTTTTGGTTTCATGGATCGTTTTACAGGTGGTTCATTCGAACAGATGTCAATTCTGGCTCTGAATATTACACCTTATATTACATCCTCTATCATTATACAGCTGCTGACTATTGCTATTCCGAAGTTAGAAGAATGGCAGCATGATGGCGAGGAAGGACGTAAGAAACTTACTAACATGACTCGTTACATCACAATAGCACTTGCGCTCGTAGAATCAATTGCTATGGCAGTAGGTTTCTATCGCAATGGTCTTCTTATCAAATCTCAGAACTGGGTATATTGTGTAGAAATCGTTGCAGCGCTTACTGCAGGTAGTGCATTCCTTATGTGGATTGGTGAAAGAATTACGGATTATGGTGTAGGTAATGGTATTTCCATTGTCCTTACAATCAACATTGTCTCCAGAATGCCGCAGGATTTAAAGACTCTTTATACGCAGTTCCTTGAGAATCACTCAGTGGTTCAGAAGGTTGTTTATGGTCTTATCATTCTTACTATCATTGTTGCAATGGTAGTACTGGTAGTCCTGCTCAATGATGCAGAGCGTAAGATTCCGGTTCAGTATGCTAAGAAATTACAGGGCAGACGCCTTGTAGGTTCAAGTGGAGCTGAGATTCCACTCAAGGTTAATACTGCCGGCGTTATGCCTATCATTTTTGCAATGTCACTTTTCCAGTTCCCGATCATAGTTTCTCAGCTTCTGGGATACAAGGGAACAGGAATTTGGAGCGAGGTTCTCAAATATCTTAATGAAGGTAACTGGTTCCAGACTTCTCAGTGGAAATACAGCATAGGTCTTGTCGTATATATACTTCTGATGATATTCTTTGCTTATTTCTATACAGACATTACATTTAATCCGCTTGAGATAGCAGATAATCTTAAGAAGCAGGGTGGTTTTATACCTGGTATCAGACCTGGTAAGCCAACCAGCGATTATCTGCAGACCATGCTTAAATACATCGTTCTTATAGGTGTATGTGGCCTGATAATCATTGCGGTCCTTCCAATCGTATTTAACGGACTTTTTAATGCAAATGTATCATTTGGTGGCACTTCTCTTATCATCGTTGTAAGTGTTATACTTGAAACAGTTAAGCAGATTGAGTCACAGATGCTTGTTCGTAATTACAAAGGCTTTTTAGACGATTGAGAATAATACAAAGAGGCCGGGTTTCATGGTTTTGCATGGCCCGACCTTCTTTTGCGTTGACATAAGACTATATACATAATAGAGGAGACAGGGGAATGAAGATTATAATGCTGGGAGCACCTGGTGCCGGTAAAGGTACACAGGCACAGATGATATGTGATAAGTACAATATTCCGCACATTTCAACAGGAGATCTTTTCAGATCGAATATAAAAAACGGAACAGAACTTGGCAAAAAAGCTAAGGAGTACATGGATAAGGGACAGCTTGTTCCTGATGAACTGACTGTTGAACTTCTTCTTGACAGAGTAGCTAAGGAAGATTGTAAAGATGGTTATGTTCTTGACGGATTCCCAAGAACTATCCCTCAGGCAGATGTACTTGACAAAGAGCTTACAAAGCTTTCTGACAAGATAGATTTTGCAATAAATGTAGAAGTTCCTGATGAAAATATTGTTCGCAGAATGTCAGGAAGACGTGCTTGTCTTAAGTGCGGAGCTACTTATCATATCGAGCATATCCCTCCGAAGCAGGAAGGCATATGTGACCGCTGTGGTAGTGAACTTGTACAAAGAGATGATGATAAACCGGAAACAGTTCAGAATCGTCTCAGTGTTTATCATGAACAGACACAGCCTCTTATAACATATTACAATGGCAAAAACATCCTTAAAACTGTCGATGGAACCAAAGATATGAATGATGTCTTTGAAGATATTGTTAAGATCCTTGGATAATTGAGGTCCTGTTATGCAGATCTATATCAAAACACCGGATCAGATTGATCTTATGAGACAATCAGGGCACCTCTTAGCGCAGGTGCATGCAGAATTACATCAGGCATTACGCCCGGGTATGTCAACTCTCGAGATTGATACTTTAGGAGAAGAACTGATCAGAAAAATGGGTGGTATCCCGAACTGTAAGAATTACGAAGGCTTTCCGGCTTCCATATGTATCTCTGTTAATGAAGAGGTAGTTCATGGAATACCGAGTGCTTACAGAATACTTCAGGAAGGTGATATCGTAACATTTGATACCGGCCTTATTTACAAAGGATGGCATTCCGATGCTGCCAGAACCTGGGGGGTTGGCGAGATCAGTCCTGAAAAAAGAAAGCTTATAGAAGTTACAAAGCAGAGCTTTTTTGAGGGAATTGCGAAGGCACGAGCAGGTAACAGACTTTATGAGATATCCAAAGCCATTGATCAATATGTTACACAATATGGATATGGAATAGTACATGAATTGACAGGCCACGGAATAGGTCAAAGTCTACATGAAGAGCCCAATGTCCCTAACTACAGACAGATTCGAAGAGGAATAAAACTTCAAAAAGGCATGACGATATGTGTAGAACCCATGATCACAATGGGAAAAAGACATGTCGGATGGCTTGATGATGACTGGACAGTAGTGACAGTAGACGGATCACCGGCAGCGCATTATGAAAATACTATCGTGATAACTGACGATGAACCCGAAATCCTGACAATGCTTGAAGGTGAGGAATAAATGCTGCACATAGCAAGGAGGAAATAATGTCTAAGGCAGATGTAATTGAAATCGAAGGAAAAGTAATAGAAAAACTTCCTAACACAATGTTCCGTGTAGAACTTGAAAACGGACATGTAGTTCTGGCTCATATCAGCGGCAAGCTCAGACAGAACTTTATCAGAATCCTTCCCGGAGATAAGGTTACTATGGAACTTTCACCATATGATCTTACAAAGGGTAGAATTATTTGGAGAGACAAATAATTGCTCAAAAAAAATTACTGAAATTTTTGGGCAAAATTTGTTGCATTTTATTTTAATATGCGCTATACTATAAAACGGTCTTCTGCGTAGAAGGCTCTCTTTGCGTTATTTTATTGTGAAGAGGTAGTATGACATAAAGAATGTGGGAAACTACAGGAAAGGAGTCGGGATGAAAGTCAGATCTTCTGTTAAGCCTATGTGCGAGAAGTGCAAGGTCATTAAGAGAAAGGGTGTCATTCGTGTTATCTGCGAGAACCCTAAGCACAAGCAGAGACAGGGATAATTCGATTCGTCCGGGCGCCGCTGCTAGCGGCTGATGTCTGTTCGATTAATATATCGTAGAGCCTACGTATATTACTTTTTGATACCAATATTAATATTGTGTGTTGGAAAGATCGGATCCTGTCCGATTGGGCATAGAAATTTCGCAAAGGCGAAGTTATGAATATCACATTCAGATGCCTCAATCAAAAGTAACCGTATGACGCCAGTAAAAAGCATATAGGCAACAAGCCACGCCTCTATGTTCGCGTACATACATATAATTTATTATGGAGGAATTATTAAAATGGCTCGTATTGCAGGTGTTGATTTACCTAGAGACAAGCGCGTAGAAATCGGCTTGACTTACATTTATGGAATCGGAAGAACAAGTTCCAATAAGATTATTGCAGCTGCTGGTGTTAATCCAGATACTCGTTGCCGTGATCTTACAGATGACGAAGTAAAGAAGCTTAGTGAGATTATCACTAACGATTACCTTGTAGAAGGTGATCTTCGTCGTGAAGTAGCAATGAATATCAAGAGACTGACTGAGATCGGATGCTATCGCGGTACTCGTCACAGAAAAGGTCTTCCTTGCCGTGGTCAGAGAACAAAGACTAATGCTAGAACACGTAAGGGACCTAAGAGAACTATTGCTAACAAGAAGAAGTAATAGTAGTCAATCAATCGTTGACACAGATGATTTTGGAATGTAGCATTCAGTCATCTGTATACAAACTAAAAGGAAGAAAGTAGGTTAGTTTACTATGGCAAATCAGAAAGCTAGCGCTTCAAAGAAGCGTGTTAAGAAAAACGTTGAACACGGTCAGGCACACATCCAGGCATCTTTCAACAACACTATCGTTACACTGACAGATGCAGCTGGAAACGCTCTTAGCTGGGCAAGTGCAGGCGGACTTGGATTTAAGGGTTCAAGGAAATCTACTCCTTATGCTGCACAGGTAGCTGCTGAAACAGCTACAAAGGCTGCTCTTATACATGGTCTTAAGACAGTTGATGTGTTCGTAAAGGGACCGGGTTCAGGAAGAGAAGCTGCTATCAGAGCACTCGCAGCTAATGGACTCACAGTTACAAGCATCACAGATGTAACTCCAGTTCCTCACAACGGATGCCGTCCACCTAAGAGACGTAGAGTATAAGACTCAGTTTGTAATAGCTGGGTTATGCAGGTTGTATTTATAGCCTGTTGTCACTTCGTGAAAGACTCTATATATGTCATAAATATATAGATACATTTATGAGATGATATATATTGATTGTGATGCAGCTGTAATAGCTGCATTATGATCAATTCAATTCTTCTGTTTGGAAGAATATATAGTTACAAATAGCAATTTAGTTAGTTGGAAGAAGGTCATGTCCATTTCGGACACATATTGATTGTAAACAACAGCAGGACAATTATCCTGAAGAAAGGAGCCACACAAAATGGCAGTAAACAGAACACCGATACTTAAAAGATGCAGATCTCTTGACCTTGATCCTACATTCCTTGGATATGACAAGAAGTCAAAGAGAAACCCACAGAGATCAGGCCGTAAGATTTCAGAATATGGTCTTCAGCTCCGTGAGAAACAGAAAGCAAAATTCATTTATGGAGTACTTGAGAAGCCTTTCAGAAATTACTATGAGAAGGCTGAGCAGATGAGAGGACAGTCCGGTGAGAACCTTATGGTTCTTCTGGAGAGAAGACTCGACAACGTAATCTTCCGTCTTGGTTTCGCTAGAACAAGAAGAGAAGCACGTCAGGTAGTTCTTCATAAGTTCGTACTTGTTAATGGTAAGGTTGTAAATGTTCCTTCTTACCAGATCAAGGCTGGTGATACAGTTGAAATCAAAGAGTCTGCTAAGAATATGCAGAGATTCAAGGATATCGCTGAAATCGCTGGTGCTAGACTCGTTCCTTCATGGATCGATGCTGACAAGGAGAATTGGAAGGGTACTATTTCACAGCTTCCAGCAAGAGACATGATTGATGTTCCTGTTGACGAAATGCTTATCGTCGAGCTGTATTCCAAGTAATTTGTAAATAGTTAATTATTATATAAAGAATGCAACTGTTGACTAAGCATAAAAGGAGGAAATATCAGTGTTTGATTTTGAGAGACCAAATATTGAAGTAGCAGAAATCTCAGATGACAAGAAGTATGGTAAATTCGTTGTAGAACCTCTTGAGAGAGGTTATGGTATTACACTTGGTAATTCCCTCAGAAGGATTATGCTTTCTTCTTTACCTGGTGCTGCAGTAAGTCAGGTCAAGATCGAAGGCGTTCTTCATGAATTCAGTTCTATCCCTGGAGTTAAAGAGGATGTTACTGAAATCATAATGAACATCAAAAATCTTGCTATCAAGAATAAATCTGAAACAAATGAGCCTAAGATCGCTTACATCGAATATACAGGTGATGGCGTTGTTAAGGCTTCAGATATTCAGGTTGATCAGGATATCGAGATCATGAATCCCGATCAGACTATTGCTACACTTTGCGGTGCTGATGCTAAGCTTTATATGGAGCTTACAATCACACGCGGCAGAGGATATGTCAGCTCAGATAAGAACAAGTCTGGAGACCTTCCGATCGGAGTTCTTGCTATTGACTCTATTTACACTCCTGTTGAGCGTGTAAATGTTACAGTTGAGAACACTCGTGTCGGTCAGGTAACTGACTTTGATAAACTGACTTTAGATGTTCACACTAATGGTACACTTGAGCCTGATGAGGCTGTAAGCCTTGCTGCGAAGGTACTTTCAGAGCATCTGTCTCTTTTCATTGATCTTTCTGAAGTAGCTCAGACTGCTGATGTTATTACAGATAAAGAAGACAATGTTAAGGGTAAAGTCCTTGAGATGTCAATTGAAGAGCTTGAACTTTCTGTTCGTTCATTCAACTGTCTCAAGAGAGCCGGAATCAATACAGTTCAGGAACTCTGCAACAAGACTCCTGATGATATGATGAAGGTACGTAACCTCGGACGTAAGTCACTTGAAGAAGTTCTTGCCAAGCTCGAAGAGCTCGGTCTGCAGCTTAGAAAAGGTGAGATAACTGAGGAACTTAACTAAAGAGTTAATTCGCAGAAGGTAAAACCAAAGTGTACTGATGCGAATCTCATGGTAAACATAACATTTTACGGGTAAGACCAATGAGCGCTGTAAAATGCACCAACGCAGAGGGAACTCTGTAATGAGAAAGGAAATATTATATCATGGCAATGTACAGAAAGCTTAGCAAAGCAAGCAAGCCTAGAAAGGCTCTTCTTAGAAACCAGGTAACTGAACTTCTTTACAACGGTAAGATCGTTACAACTGAGGCTCGTGCAAAAGAGGTACGTCAGATCGCTGAGCACCTTATCGCACTTGGAATCAGAGAGAAAGATAACGTTGAGACTGTTACTGTAGAAGTTAAGCACTGCAAGAAGGACGAAAACGGAAAGCGCATCGTTCTCGAGAAGAAGTATAACGAAAAGCTTAAGAAGACTCTTAAGGTTTACGATTATGATATCGAGAAGAAGGAAGTAACAAAGGACAAGCCTTCACGTCTTCACGCTAGACGTCAGATGTACAAAGAGATCTACAAGGTTACTGAAGTTCCTACAGAAGGAAAGCTTCGTAAGCAGAACACAAAGGTTGTTGATCTTACAGACAAGATCTTCGATGAGTACGCTGAGAAGTATGCTGGCCGTAAGGGTGGCTACACACGTATCATCAAGATTGGTCAGCGTAAGGGTGACGCAGCTATGATGGTTGTTCTTGAGCTCGTTTAATTCAGTTTAAGATAACATAAAAATTATCCGCATATACTAAATGTATATGCGGATTTTTTTGAACAGGATTATATTATATATAAGCTTTTTACAAAAAGAACTCAATTACCAGTGCTTTCTGCTGTTGAAGCATATGCTTCCTCTGGATGATTTGCTGCATATTCTGACAGAGTTTCTCCTGAGTTTAAAATTCTCGCTCCGATTGCGCATATTACGATACAGATTATCAATATGAATATCTTTTTGGATAGACTAAGATTGCTAATTCTCATACGCACCTCCCCTATACGTATAGTTTACTCTAATTGACGCTTTTATGCTAATTTTGTATAATCGTGAAGATACAGGAAAAATGTGGCTAATTCTATTTATAAAATCCATATATTCCTCATAATATGAAATATAGGTTAAAAGGACCTTTTGAAACCTATCTAAAAGATTAAAATATAATAATGATCGCAGGATTACACATATAAAAAAATGAATGATTATACACGAAAAGATAATAAACCAATGATCCAAGCCGGTGGAGTTAGTTTTGAATACACAAAACATGACGAAGAAGGCAACCCGATAGGAACTGTAACTGCAGTAGATGGTGTAGATATGACTATAAATAAAGGCGAGTTTATTGCTATCCTGGGCCATAATGGTTCAGGTAAGTCTACTCTTGCCAAACATTTTAATGCCCTCTTATATCCTACTAAAGGTTCAGTTCTGGTAGACGGTATGGACACCTGTGATGATAACAGAATATGGGATATACGCCAGAAGGCTGGCATGGTCTTTCAGAACCCTGATAATCAGATAATCGGTCAGATAGTCGAGGAAGATGTGGGATTCGGTCCTGAGAACATGGGAGTGCCTACAGAAGAGATATGGGAACGTGTTAATGAAAGCTTAAAGACAGTTGGAATGTATGAATACCGGAAAGCATCTCCTAATCATCTTTCAGGAGGTCAGAAGCAGCGCGTATCCATTGCTGGTGTTATAGCTATGCATCCGGAATGCATAATCATGGATGAGCCTACAGCTATGTTGGATCCTTCAGGGCGCAGAGAAGTTATAAGAGCCGCAAGAGCTTTAAATGACGTAGAAGGCATCACTGTAATTCTTATAACTCACTACATGGAAGAAGTTGTACACGCTGACAGAATATTTGTAATGGACAAAGGAAGGGTTGTGATGTCAGGAACTCCGCGAGAAATCTTTAGTCAGGTAGATAAACTCAAAGAGCTGCGTCTGGATGTACCTCAGGTTACATTACTTGCTGATAGCCTTAGAAAAAAAGGACTTGATATACCAAAGGGAATTCTTACCAGAGATGAACTTACAGATGCTTTGGTCACAATAAAGAAACGGTCAAAAGATTAAATATAAGCACGATATAATACATAATTTTGGTACATCTAATAAGTACTAAAATGTATAATTGCAAAATTATATAACCAAAAAGTGAATAACTATAAAACTTATGACTACTTCAAAAGTATGTTCATGAACATGTGTACTACATGTATTATTGATGATATCTAAAATGATAGAGGATTAACATGGCATTAAAACTAGATCATGTAAATTATATATACGATGCAGACACCGAGATGGCTCATACTGCTCTAAACGATGTGACAATTGAAATAAAAGATGGTCAATTTATCGGACTTATAGGACACACAGGTTCCGGTAAATCGACACTTGTAACTCATTTAAACGGTCTTGTAAAGCCTACATCCGGCCAAGTACTATACAACGGCGAAGACATAAATGCAAAAGATTATGATAGAAAAAAGCTAAGATCTAAAGTCGGACTTGTATTTCAATATCCGGAGCATCAGCTATTTGAAACAGATGTATTTGCAGATGTATGCTTTGGCCCCAAAAATCTCGGCCTCTCTAAATCTGAGATTGAAAAAAGAGCTTATGATGCTCTTAGAATGGTAGGTCTTCCTGATGAATATTATAAGCAGTCTCCATTTGACCTTTCAGGTGGACAGAAAAGGCGCGTTGCTATAGCAGGCGTCCTTGCCATGAATCCTGAAATACTGGTATTAGATGAACCCACAGCCGGGCTTGACCCAAAAGGAAAGACGGAGATACTTGATCTCCTCAAGAAGCTTCATGAAGAAAGAGGTATCACAGTAATCCTTGTATCACATAGCATGGAAGATGTTGCCAATTATGTCGAGAGGATCATTGTAATGGATCACGGGCAGGTTCAATTTGATGACGAACCAAGGAAAGTTTTTGCAAGTTACAAGGAACTTGAGAAAATGGGACTTGCAGCGCCTCAAGTAACATATATCATGAATGATCTTAAAGAAAAAGGCTTTGATGTTGATGGTAATATCACAACCATTGAAGAAGCAACTGATGAGATAATGAGAGCTTTATCTTAGGACTTAGAAATACATCCCTGTATTTCTGGACAAGTCCAAGTTACGTCCTGTAACAGCGGACTTAGAAATACATCCCTGTATTTCTGGACAAGTCCCAGTTACATCCTGTAACAGCGGACTTAGAAATACAATAAACAAGGACATAATTCAATGCTTAGAGACATAACGATAGGTCAGTATTATCAAACTAAATCTAAGGTCCATGACCTTGATCCAAGAGTTAAGATAGTTGCAACGCTTGCGTTCATCATATTCCTGTTTCTTGTGAACAACATGACAGGATATATTATTGCAGCAGCTTATCTTGCAACGACCATATATCTTTCCCATGTGCCGCCTTCATTTATCTTTAGAGGCATGAAAGCAATATTTATGCTGCTTATGATCACGGTTTTATTTAATATTTTTCTGACACCGGGAGAGACGATATTTACATTCTGGATACTGAAGATAACCAAAGAAGGCCTTATTATGGCAGGAAGGATGGCTATAAGGCTTATATTCCTTATAACAGGATCTTCAATCCTCACACTTACAACAACTCCCAACCAGCTTACGGACGGTCTTGAAGTTCTTCTTAATCCGCTAAAAAAAGTTCGCGTACCAGTTCATGAGATTGCCATGATGATGGCGATAGCACTTAGATTCATCCCAATCCTCATGGAAGAGACCGATAAGATCATGAAAGCACAGATGGCAAGAGGAGCTGATTTTGAATCAGGCGGAATCATCCAAAAGGCTAAAAGCCTGGTGCCAATACTCGTACCGCTTTTTATCTCCGCTTTCAGACGAGCCAATGACCTTGCAATGGCAATGGAAGCCAGATGTTATCACGGCGGAGACGGAAGAACCAGAATGAAACCGCTTATCTACAAAAAAAACGATTTTGTAGCATATCTTGTAGTTGCAGTATTTATGATTTCTATGGTAGTACTTGGCAGAATAGATATACTGATCTAAGCATCGATGATAATACGTTTTTCTTAGAACTTTAACACCAGCTTAAAACTAAAGGTACAAGCAATCTACCGATTGTATTATTATCTATAGCGCAAGTATTATCTTACGATATTATTTTTTGACAAAAGAAATGGAGATACGATGCCAAGAGTACTGCTGATAACAGCATATGATGGCACAGGCTATAACGGATCAGCATATCAGCCTGAAGCTGTCACAATAGAAGGCGTATTAAAAAAAGCCATAAAAGGCCTTACAGGACATGAGCCTGAGCTTATAGGTGCAAGCCGTACTGACGCAGGAGTTCATGCTTGTGGCAATTTGTTTGTTTTTGATACGCAAGCAAGTATACCACCCGATAAATTCTCCTACGCCCTTAACAGCATGCTACCTGATGATATAAGGATCATGAAGTCAATGGAAGTAGATCCTTCTTTTCACCCAAGGCACTGTAATAGCGTTAAGACCTACCAGTATAGAATCTGGAACGACGATGTGATGCTCCCTGTAAAAAGATACTATGCATGGCATTGCAGTTTCAATCTTGATATAGAGAAAATGCAGCAAGCGGCAGAATATCTTGTAGGCACCCATGACTTTACTTCTTTTTGTAATACAGCAACACAGACACCGGATCATGTGAGAACTGTAATAAGTGTTAACGTATTTAGAGAAGGCAAGGAAGTCGTGATAGAAGTCAAAGGCAAGGGCTTTCTGTACAACATGGTCAGAATCATGGCAGGGACACTGGCTATGATAGGTAGAGGCAAAGGAAGCCCTGAGGACATACAGGCCATGATAGAAGCAAGAAATAGATCAGCAGCCGGACCTACAGCTCCTGCTAATGGATTATGCCTTATGAAATATGAGTTTCCGGACAAAGAAGTAGTGATTTAAGCTTAAAATGTTCCATTTTTAAGTTCAAACTGATGAAGCTTGCAACATCAGTTTGAAACTGCAGTCGCTTGTTTCACTCGCGACATGAGGTTAAAAAATGCCCTGATTCACAATAAAACGCTTGACAAATCTACTAAAATAAGACTAAAATATATTGCTGTGTGATTAATTTTGTTCACACATTAAATTTGTTAATATCATTCGGAAGACCCGGTAAGCTTCCGATGATACAGTGAAAACGTTCCTTCATGGTACAGTTTTCATAGGTGCATATGCACCGCGAAGCGTCTGCCTCACAAACAGAGAAGTCTATCCACGGGCTTTAGAGCTTCGTATATATCATGGCAGAAATCAGGTGAAGGGTTTCTGTAACGTGAAAAGGCTGGCGGCAGTTCTTTTCATAGTATATATAGTACAGAGTAACTATGGAGGTAATACGATGAAAACATTCATGCCAAGCGCAACTAACGTAGAGAAGAAATGGTACGTTGTTGATGCAACAGATAAGACACTTGGTCGTCTTGCTACAGAAGTAGCTAACGTCCTTAGAGGAAAGAACAAAGCTATCTACACACCTAACATTGATACAGGCGATTTCGTAATCGTAGTAAACGCTGAGAAGATCAAAGTTACAGGTAAGAAGCTTGATCAGAAGATTTACTGGCACCACACAGACTACGTTGGTGGTCAGAAGAGCGCAACACTTCGTGAGATGCTTAATACTCACCCTGAAAGAGTTATCGAGCACGCAGTTAAGGGCATGCTCCCTAAGGGTTCTCTTGGAAGAGAAATGTACACAAAGCTTCATGTATACGCAGGACCAGAGCACAATCACGCTGCTCAGAAGCCTGAAGTACTGGATTTTTAATTACAGGTAATTGAAAGGAGAATTCAAAATGGCTAAAGCAGCAACATATTATGGTACCGGCAGAAGAAAGAGTTCTGTTGCACGTGTATACCTTCTCCCTGGAAAGGGAAATATCACAATCAATAAGAGAAACATTGACGAGTATTTCGGTCTTGAGACACTTAAGACTATCGTTCGTCAGCCACTCGTAGCTACAGATACAGTTGAGAAGTTCGACGTAGTTGTAACTGTAAGAGGCGGCGGCACAACAGGTCAGGCTGGTGCTATTCGTCACGGCATTTCTCGTGCACTTCTTCAGGCTGACTCAGATGAGTACAGACCTACACTTAAGAAGGCTGGATTCCTTACAAGAGATCCTCGTATGAAGGAAAGAAAGAAGCCCGGTCTCAAGAAGGCACGTCGTGCTCCTCAGTTCTCAAAGAGATAATCGTTTCACAACGTATTACGTCTTTGGACAATCAAATACGACTTATTACACCTCAGGACAACTGTCTTGGGGTGTTTTTGTTATGTCCTCATGTTGTTAAGTAGTTGGCTAGTAAAGCGCAATAATGATATTATAGTTTGCGCTTTAGGGTTGAAATTAAAGCGCAACAATGATATTGTTAAATAAAAAAACTAAGGACGAGGCTATGCGAGATATAGACAAAATAATTGAAGAAGACGAAAATCAGGTGGTTGAATGGAAAGAGTCATGGCAGGATAAGTATCTAGAGTGGATATGTGGCTATGCCAATGCCCAGGGTGGGACTCTCTACATAGGAGTTGATGATAATGGCAACGTTATTGGATTAGATTCAAAGGTACAAAAGAAGCTATTAGAGGATATTCCAAATAAAATTACTGCAGCATTTGGGATAACTTGTGATGTGAATCTCAAGTCAAAAGATAAAAAGAAGTATATTCAGGTTGAGGTAAAAAAATCGCGATTACCTTTAAATCTCCATGGAAGATATTATTATCGTACAGGAAGTGTAAAGAAGGAGATTACAGGATTTGAGCTAACTGAATTCATTATAAAAAGCACAGGAACGTCATATGATGCTATGGTTTCTGACATAACTCGTGATAAGCTGACGTTTGAAGCGTTCAAAAAAAGATATCTTGATGTACTGTCTGGTAATCACGATTTTGAAGAAGATCTTATTAGCTTTAGATTAATGCAAGAAGACGGACAAATGACAAACGCAGGTGTTTTGTTTGCTGACCAATGGAATATTCATCATTCAAGAATGTTTTGTACAAGATGGAATGGCTTAGATAAAGCGGGGTCTGTTCAAGATGCTCTGGATGATCTGGAAATCACTGGTAGTTTATTATCACTCTTTGATAATGCAATGGATTTTGTTAGAAAAAACTCAAAAAAAGGATGGAGAAAAGACAAAGATAAAAGAGTAGAATTACCGGACTATCCAGAACGTGCAGTAGAAGAAGGATTAGTTAATGCACTAATTCATAGAAGTTATTTGCAGACAGGAGCTCATAGCCAGATTGATATTTATGATGATCGAATGGTTATTACTAATCCAGGAGGAATGTATGATGGTTCTGAGGTTCAATTACTAGATTTGAGACATGTCCCTTCTAAGCTTAGAAATCCGATACTGGCCGATGTTTTTGGACGCTTACGTTTGATGGAGAGAAGAGGAAGTGGATTTAAGAAGATACTTGATGCCTATGAATCTGAAGAAAGATATACAGATAGTTTAAAACCTGAGTTTTATACTGATGGTTACAATTTCTTTCTTACGTTATGGAATTTGAATTATGCTTATGATAAAGCGCAAAATAAAGCGCAAGTTAAAGCGCAAAGAGGTGCTTTATCGGATAGAGAGTATATTTTGCTTTTATTGAGAGAGAATCCTTCTGTTACACAGAATGAATTATCAGAGATAATGGGGAAATCACGTAGGTCAATTCAGATGATAATGAAAGAACTCATTGAAGAAGGTGTTGTTGAAAGGGTTGGATCCAAAAAAGTTGGATCTTGGATGGTGAAGTAGATGGATTAAAATGTATAAGTTCAGGATAAATGACTGGGGAGAATTTATCCGGGATGTTAAAAAACACAATATTGAAGCTCTCATGGACGTCTTAGATAAGTATAATGGTCACAACATTGTTCTAGGTACTCATGGTACAGCATTCAGTACAATATTGGATTACTTATCTCTCGCATATGGCTATGATGAGTTCATTAGAATGATGGATTGGATGCCGAATATTGTTGAAATAGTTTTTGAAGGAAAAAAGCTATTGAGATAAATGAGGTAGGTCACATAGATAAAACTCAAAAATAGATTATGGAGAAAAAACAGAATGATAGAGCTGGTTGATAATATCCTAACCCCTGAAGACTTTGTAAGACTAAGAACTGCTACAGGCTTTGCGGATATTCCTTTAGAACATGCAAGAAAGGCACTACAAAACGGACTTATAAATGTCTCAGCCATTAAAGATGGTGAACTTATAGGAATGGGAAGACTTGTTGGTGATGGAGCAATGTATTGGTATCTTCAGGAAATAGTAGTTCTTCCTAAGTATCAGCGACAAGGCATAGGAACCATGATTGTTAATCATCTTGTTGACTATGCTGTAAAGAATTCATCAACAGGCAAGTTTACCACCATTGGGGGAGTCTCCGCCAATGGTAAAGAGGGCTTTTACAAGAAACTTGGCTTCGAAGTGATTCCTAATGGCATTAGGAAAATGATTGAGATTTAAGGTGGATACAGAAACGTGATAAGAAAAGCAGAATTAAAAGATATATCTAGAATTGCCGAAATCCTAGTGTTTACAAAAAGAATGAAGTACAGAGCAATATTTCACAATGATGATTACTCTTTTAACGAATTGCAGGTAGTAAAGGTCGCCAATGAATTCAAGGATCCTGAACTTCTCAATAAAGTTTGGGTATATGATGATGGCATAGTTAAGGGAATGATGCATCTGGAGGGAAAAGAAATTTCGGAATTATATGTAGATTACTTCTTTTGGAACCAAGGCATAGGAGCCCAATTGTTAGAGTTCGCAAAAGAAAAATATGATTGCAGATTTCTATGGACTCTGGAGAAGAACAAAGAAGCCATTCATTTTTACGAGACACATGGTTTTAATCTCAACGGAAAAAGACAATTAGAAGAAGGCACACCTGAATATATCGTGATGCTAGAGCGAGACTGAAACTAGGATTATTTTTGAAAGAAATAACAAAGTTGCCACCAGCAGCATACAGTAGCCCTGAGCTTTCTTGCGTACGCAGTAGGTAAACAGCAACTTGTAATCGCTAAAAATGTAGAATTCTACAATTCTGTTGATTATGAAAGCGGGAGCTATAACTTGAAAAAGCCTATAAATATGCTATTATATCAATAACAGAGTTGCCAGGTGTGAATATCACTTGGGACCTAGCCGAGCGTGGAGCTTGGCTATTCTATCATATATAGGTGATGCACAGCCTTATAAATGAGCGATTTATGTAGTGGATGCGCTATGGAATCTTGAGATACCCATAGCCCGGAGAGTTCATGCGTGAACTCTCTTTTTTAAAATTATTGTATTGATTTACGAGGTACGTCTATGTGTGATGTAAAAAAATATAGTGATATCTATAAAGAAATAGCCAAATTAAATCCTAAGGATACTTTACAGCTTGTTCTTGAGAGTGAGACTGAAGAAGAAAAAGATTTCTATGAGATGGTAGGAGATTTTTTGCTACAAAGAAGGCAAAAAGAAGTTGTTGAAAGGAATCTTTTTTGAGTAGATGAAAAAGTTTACTATAGTTGCGGGAGTTAATGGCGCAGGTAAATCTACGTTATATCAGCTTGATCCGGATCTTAAATGTGAAAACAGAGTAAATGCGGATGAAATACTTAAGGAATCCGGAGGAGATTGGAAGAATCTGGCTGATATTTTCAAAGCTGGGAAAAGAGCAGTTTCGCTTCTTAACTCATATATTGAAAAGGGAGTAAGCTTTAACCAAGAAACTACATTGTGTGGAAATTCGGTGATCAGAAATATTACAAGGGCAAAAGAGAAGGGCTATTTAATTGAAATGCATTATATTGGATTAGATAGTGTTGAAATTGCAAAAGAGCGTGTTGCAAAAAGAGTATCACAAGGTGGACATGGAGTAGCTGAAGCTGATATCGAAAGAAGATATATGGCTTCATTAGAAGCTTTCTGGAGAGTTCTTCCTCTTTGTAATCTTGTTGCGGTATATGATAACACAGAAGATTTTAGGAGATTTGCAATTTACAAAGATGGTAGTCTTGTGAGATTGTCACACAAAGTTCCTGGATGGTTTACCAGAAAAGAATAGTAAAGTTGCCACCAGCCGCATACAGTAGCCCTGAGCTTTCTAACGTACGTAGCAGGTAAACAGCAACCTGAAGGAGAAATGCCTCAAATACGGCATTTTCGAATCATTAATCGTTCTCGAAGAGATAATTATCTGTTATTACAGATTTCAAAGGCTCGGTACGAAAGTACCGGGCCTTTTTGCGTGTATTTGTTTACGAGGCGAACCTGTTTTGTTACAATACTGCAATATCGAAAAACTCAGAAGGAGAATTGGTGTGGAGAATATTTTTGTAGAAGGTTTAAAAGAAAACGATATAAACAAACTTTTAGCTGTACCTAAAAGTGACCTCCATAATCACTCAACCAAAGGATGCAGAAGGGAGTGGCTTGCACAGCACCTCCATGTTAACATTCCAGAGCCGCCACAGCATCTTGAAGGACTTGATGGCATGCAGACATGGTTTAGGTCATCTATAAAGCCCTTTTGCAATGGATACGAGAATATGCTGCTTAGATGGGAAGGTGCTTTTGCTGAGGCCAGGCGAAATAATATAACTCGTCTTGTAATGAACTTCGGTATCGCTGAAGTGGATCTGGTAGGAACAGTACAAGAGTTCCAAGAGCTTATCGAAGGATTCCATAAAACCTACTGTCCTGATAGTATATTTGAAGCAGAGCTAACATACCCCTCCTTTGGAAATGTGGAAGAAGAGGCAGACGAACTCGATAAATATGCAAGTTCAGGATACTTCAAGGCAATTGATATATGTGCAGGAGAAAATGTAAAGCCATTCGAAGCTTTTTTGCCAAATCTTTATATAAGCATATCTGAATATAGCTTCTGAATTTTCACACATAACTTCCAAAAGATGACTTCAAAAGATGATTCCCAAAGATTATTCAAAAAAGATAATTCCCAAAAGATAAAGAATATTTTTTGATTATTTGATGTTTTTATATGATTTTCGGTAAATAATTTAAAAAATCATCCGATATAAGCCATAGAAGACAATAGGTGTATTATTATGCCGTCTTCTATGGCTATATTTACATGGGCAGAATTGATTATTATCCTTCAAATCAGGCAGGAATATAACCCATAAAGTTCTTATTCCAAGCTTGTTTATATATATGTTTACATATAAACATAAGATTATGAGCGGAAACAGGGAGGTTTCCACAGAAGCTGCTACCAAGGAAGCATTAGATGCAGCTCGTAATCAGTCACACATGGAGGTGATATATTATGGCAATCAATTCAATACAACAGACCAATATAATGCAAATACAGCAGATGCAGCAGGTACAGCCTGTACAGAAAGAAAGAGAAGGCGCAAGGACAGTAGATACTGCCGGTAATGCAGCAGATCAGCTCGCTCAGGAAGTAGAGACCGTCAAGCAGGCAACCAACGTTGCACCATATTCACAGGAAGATGGCGGCAATGGATCAGGCCAGAATCCCAATGAGGCAGCAGCCCAGCTACAGCACGCACGTGAACTTATCGAAGAACAGAATGATAAGAAGAATGAGAAGATTAGTAAAGCGATAGCTAACATTAATCAGAAGATGACTGCTAATACTGAAGCAGTGTTCGGATTCCATGAGAAGACCAACAGAGTAACCATAAAAATCGTAGACAAGGATACCAAGGAAGTAGTTAAGGAATTTCCACCGGACAAGACCCTTGATATGATCGCTAAAGCTTGGGAACTTGCAGGCATCATGGTCGATGAAAGAAAGTAAATGATCAAGATATATAAGAGCTCTACACGATACACTAATATGCAGCATTATTTACAACCCATGGAGGTTACAACATGAAGCTAACAACAAGAGTATTTGGTGAAGTAGAAGTTGACGATAGCAAGATCATTGTTTTTCCAAATGGAATCATAGGCTTTCCTGATCTTAAGAAATTCACCCTTATGTATGATGAAGGTGAGAGCGCTAGTACTATTAAGTGGCTTCAATCTATAGATGAGCCTGAATTTGCCCTTCCTGTATTGGATCCGCTCATTGTATGTCATGATTATAAACCTATAGTTGACAAGAATGGTATTACAGAGATTGGAGATCTTGATGAGCAGGAAATGCTTGTCCTTGTAACAGTTACGGTTCCTCATGACCTTACCAAGATGACAGTAAACCTCATGGGACCTATTATAATAAATACCAAAGAGATGAAAGCCTCACAGATTATCGTTGATAATGAAGAGTATCCGGTCAAATTTCCTATCTATGATATTTTGAAAAAAAATAAAGATGCCCAAGGATGATCATGTAGGCCACGCCATGGAGGGACAGAGAATATGCTGGCATTATCTAGAAAAAAGAACGAGGCTATCATAATCAATAATAACATAGAAGTAACAATTCTGGATGTCAGAGGCGATCAGGTCAAGCTTGGGATTACTGCGCCAAAAGATATACCTATACATAGGAAAGAGGTTTATATACAGATTCAGAATGAGAACAAGGAAGCTACAGATGTGGCCCAAATTGAGGCACTGAAAAAGCTCTTGTAGCCACGAAGACTGAATTAGTAATCATGCGCCTTGGACATTGTCCTGGGCGCTTTTTTGGAGCATAGAGACATGAGAATACTCTATTATGACTGGGATGAATTCAACGGTGAAGACTGCCGCGATGCCATGAGAAGAATGGGATATCACGTTGATACAGTACGACTCAACGTGCATGGATTTGATGTTACTCCCGAAATAGAGAATACGTTAAAAGAATTTTTTGACAAAAAAGAAGGTGGAAAAAGATACTATGACCTTCTATTTTCATTTGACTATTTTCCTAATATATCAGAAGTATGCAATAAGTATAACATGCCCTATGTATCCTGGGTATTTGACTGCCCGCATTATACTCTTAATTCACATACCGTCAATTATATAGTTAATAAGATCTATGTCTTTGACAAAGTGCTGTGCAAATATATGCGGGATAAGGGAGTAAAAAATATAAACTATTCTCCGCTTGGTGTAAATGACATAAGGCTTAGAAAATTGTGCAAAGATATGGATGAAGAGACAGGGGGACAGATAATATATCAGCATGATGTTTGTTTTTTGGGTAATATGTATGACAACGAATACAATTTTTACGATCAGGTACAAACTCTTCCGTATGCATTAAAAGAATATATAGACATCGTTATAGAAGCTCAGGAAATGATATTTGGTCATGATATGTTTACAGATGAAAAAGCAATTAGAGATACACATATAGACGAGCTTTCTAAATATATAAAATTTGAAAATAGTGGAAAATATGAATTGGATTATGGAAGGGTGATAAGAGACATTCTGAGGAAAAAAGTTACTGTTAATGAACGGCGTAATATCCTAACAGAAATGGGAAAACATTTCGATACAGTTCTCTACACTATGCCAGGAGCAAAAAAAATTGATGGAGTATCAAATCTTGGCATAGCAGGATATTTTGATAAGATGCCGAAAGTATTTAGAAGAAGCAAGATAAATCTTAATATAACACTTAGAAGTATCTTGTCAGGCATTCCTCTTAGAGTTCTTGATATATTGGCAGCAGGGGGATTTCTCATTACAACCTATACAGAAGAAATTGCTGAGTATTTTATAGATGGGGAAGAACTGGTCATAGCATATACTCCCGAGGATATGATACAAAAGGTGGCATATTATCTTGAACATGATGAAGAAAGAAAACAAATTGCTTTAAAGGGACAGGAAAAGGTTTTTGAAAAGTTTGCATACACGAATTTACTATCGAGAATATGTGATATTGGTTAAAGGAATCAGGTAATTAGCCAATATAGAAGATAAGAAAACATGTATAGGCAGCGATGTAATTTGATATATGGCCTTTATCAAGGCTATTCAGTTATAGATATATCTATCCATTTCCTCCTGAAGGTTACATTTAACAATGGGTTCATCAGTATTGTGCTCTTTACAATAATCATCGATCATCTTAAGCTCAGACCTATAATAGGGATAATTGTGAGCCCCCTTTATTTTTTCAGGAATAATATAATCATTTCCAAAACGATGTGTAAGGAAAAGCTCATAATTTTCCGGAATTACAATAGTCCCTGTTTCAAAAGGAACCCTTATCATATGTTCAAAAGCTTCTTTGGGAAAATGTTGTCCAGGATCATGGTACATCATATGATTATACATACCAAGATCGTCAGCTTCTTCGGGAAAAGTTGACTGTGCAGCGATCTCATATAGTTCCTGAAGCTGATAGACTATTGACTTGTCAGAAGAGGGATCCAGTCTATGCCCAATAAAGTTTTGAATATTAACGATCTTTTGAGGAAGAGATGGATCTTTTGGGTTTTTGACAATAAGATCGGCAGCATCAAGAGTTACCTGTAAAATCTGGCATATAGAGTTATATATTTCTTTTTCTCTGGGAATATAATCAAACACGAAAATATCAACCCCCGCCATCATTGGGAAGTCATAATTATCTTTTAGATAATCGTCTGTCCACCTGATGTGGTCAGTATTAGTAATTCTATAGAATCCTGTAAATGGGAAATTAGAAGCATCTTTTCCAATGAGATGAAGAGTATCGGGAAGTTCATCAATATGCTCTACAAGACCATTAAAACTGTCTCTTGTCATTGCTATATCAATATCATCATCCCATGGGATCATGCCATGAGAGCGCACAGCCCCAAGGAGAGTTCCCCAATATGCAAAGTACTTAAGATTATACCGCTTGCAGATATCGTCTATAGCTCCGACAACCCGCAATTGGCATGCCCAGCACCTTTTCATAGTGGAGGTGATTGTAAAACCATGTCTGGTTTCTTCTTTGAAATAATCTTCTGTAAAGACAAAAGACATAATAGTCCTTTCAGCATGGCTTAAGAAATATCATATTAACTTAACCATGATTATCAATAAAGTGAGGCTGGATATTGGCAGATTTATTCATTGTAACGTGATATTTGAGCGCTGCAGCTGCACTCTGTTTGCCGGTTCTCATTCCCTGTCTTGTGTTGGAAAAATAGTTGTCTGCAAGTTCCTTGTTTCTGGACTCCTGAACTTCAAGTGTATTAGAAAGGTCGGTGATATCACGAATAAGATCCTGCATGCGCTGGATCTGGTCACGGTATTTGTCTTTTTTGCCATCGAGCTCTTTTCCTACCTTTTCATAAAGACTATCGAAGCTGTCATTAAGTTCGGTGAGTTTATCTATGAGCTCGCCTTTGATATTAACAGACTTGTCAAAAGCATCTTCATCCGGGCCACCGATAGTTTCAAGAGCCTCTTTCTGTATGCCGTTTTGAACTTCAATCTGCTTCATGATCTCGATTTTCTTTCGAAGAGAATCTTCCATCATATCAAGATATGTTCTTGCCATACTACACCTCTCATTCAGGTTAATATACAAGCTAATTACTAAAAACGAACATTTATACGTAGATTATAACACTTATTATCGGTAATTTCATGGCGCCTGACCTTTGTTTACAGGCTTTATATGAATTCATGAGTAATCCATATTTTTTCTGCAACCTTTATAATTTCTGAATTAAGATGGCACTTATCATCTGCCAAAAAAGAAACATCTGTTTTCATGTTTGCATCTACCATCTGATTGAAGATAGACATAAATGTTATGCTGTTTTTTGCACATTCTTCGGAAAGCTTTTGGTTAAAATAAGCAGTTGCAGTATTTCTCTCGGCTTCGCTTCCAACACTTATAAGCTCCTGATCAAAAAGCCCTTCTGCGGCAAGTGCCTTAAGTTCCTCTTCTTCAGAAGTATTATCAGGCATGGAAGCAATAGGTCCCCAGCAATAGACCCTGAATCCTCTTGATTTTAATTCACAAAGAAAATCCATATAATTTGCGATTATGTTATCGCAGATATCTTCCCATGGCCTTTTTTGCAGATCTTTTTCCATAAAGACATGAGCGCGGATATCTATTTCGCCAAGGCATACGCATATTTTAGCACCAGGCTTAATGAAGTTATCGCATAGGAAATTGACTTTCTTATAAAATGCATATTTAGAATTTTCATTGATGCAGTTATAGGCAAGACAAGGACCTAGATGAAGACAGGTAAATTTATAGTTTGTAATGTTGGGACAGACATTTATTCCATCACCGATTGCTTTAAAGGTGAGTTTGTTATTACCTGAGAAAAAATTCACATGAGAATCCCCAAGGACAATAGCCGTATTATCAGTAAAGTGAATAAGCTTTTCGTGCTCGAAAGCCGCATTTTGAAGAAATGATGTCGCAAAGTCCAAATCTGGTAAAGAAGAGATCAATCCTTTTAAAAGAATAAGGCATGAACTAACATTATCTTTGTTGCAAACGCTTTTGGCAGACTCGCTTCTAAGGATATTAAATTGATCTCGAATGCTATCAATGAGGTTACTATATTGGGACTCAGGATATAAGCTCTTTCTGTTGTCAATTTCAAGCTCTATCATAAGCTGGGCATCCTGCCAGTCAAATCCGGAAAGGACTTCAGGTCTTTTTGTTGTAATTTCAATTAACTTATCAATAAGTTCTATAGTAGTCATGCTAAACGGCACCTCGTTATAGTACATGTCATTGTCAAGAATCCTATAGCTTTTATATTACGATAGAAATCGCTCCTTATATAAATTTGAGATTCCTTCTCGTATCTCGCATCTCATTGCTTCATCACTTGCGTAGACTAGAGCTATAGCGCATGTTTCCTGAAAAGTCAGAACGTGGTTGGTGCTAGATACACCATTAACCCTGTAATTAGAAAGAGTGTTCCTTATATGATAGAACTTTTTGCCATTAACATAACACCTAAGAAGAAAATCATAATCTCCGGCAATTTTATAGGCTGTATTATATAAGCCCTGTTCTATGTAGGTATCTGCTGTGACAAAGCAGGCAACATGACCCAAATTAATGGAACCATATGGGAGTCTTGAAAGATCATCACCAGCGATAAAATTCTCACTTGTCCCGTCGTCATAAATGAAATTAAGATTTCCATACAAAATGTTGCTGTCAGGTTTTTCGAGAAAACTATTCCAAACGGCCTGAAGAGCCCCGGGCTCATAGAAGTCTCCACCGTTCATAGTGCCAATGATTTCACCATGAGCAGCAAGAATTCCTTTATTAAGGGCATCATATATTCCATTATCAGGTTCGGAGACAAAGTAGGAGATCTTATCGGAATAGGATTTAATGATATCTACAGTTCCATCAGTTGAACCGCCGTCTATAACGATATATTCAACATCGCTATAAGATTGACCAATTACACTTTCGATGGTCTGCGCTATATGAGCTGCTTCATTTTTACATATAGTTATTACTGAAATCATAAGGACCTCATCGTGTAAAAACATATGATAAAAAGTGTTTTTTTTCTTTTTCCACTATTATATCATGACGTAAGGGTCAAAAGAAACTTTTGACATCTACATCATATCATTCCAAAAGTCTTAAATAATATTTCTATGTTAAATCGTAAAAAATCACATGACGATTTTTATTCTAATTTTGTTAAGGATTTGATGATTTTTACCGATAAATGCAATAGAAGTAGGTACGTGTATATTTATGTTTTTGAAAGGACTTTTATAAGACTTTGACATAAACATTAATACCCTTTATATCAAGCGAGAGGATACCATAAGGTATGTTGGAAGCTTGTTTGTATATATGTACTAACAATTATAATATTTAGATTATGAGTGGAAACAGGGAAGTTTCCATCGAAGCTGCTACCAAGTAAGCAATTAAGCAGCTGGTAATCTGTAACACATGGAGGTGATAAATTATGGCAATTAATTCGATTCAACAGGCCAATATTCTGCAGGTTCAACAGATGCAGCAGATTCAGCCTGTTCGGAGAGAAAGAGAAGGCGCCGGCGTTGATATTACTGGTAATGCACTAGATCAGCTAGCTCAGGAAGTAGAAACAGTTAAGCAGGCTACAGGTGTAGCACCGTATAGTCAGGAAGATGGCAATGATGAAAGCCAGACTGAAGAAAATACTTCGCAGCTTCAGCATGCGATCGAATTAGCCGATGAACAAAATGAAAAGAATAATGAGAAGATCAGTAAAACAATAGCTAATATCAATCAGAAAATGACAGCTAATACTGAGGCTGTATTTGGATTCCATGACAAGACTAATCGTGTAACTATCAAGATCGTTGATAAGGACACCAAGAAAGTCGTAAAGGAATTTCCACCGGAAAAGACACTTGATATGATTGCAAAGGCTTGGGAACTTGCAGGTATCATGGTCGATGAAAGAAAATAATTCTCTCATTATAAGTAGTAAAATCCCAGTTTTTTATGGATGAAATGGAGTTCATCCGGGAATGAGGTATTATGACTAACAGGATTACAGGCCTGAATTCCGGCCTTGATACGGAATCTTTAATAACTGCACTTACACAAAATTATAAAACCAGAGTTGATAAGCAGACAGGCGGACAGACAAGACTTTCATGGAAACAGGATGTCTGGAAGAGTACCAACAAAGACATAGTATCTTTCTATAACGGCAAACTTTCAGATATGCGTTTCTCAACAGCTTTTAATAAAAAGACATCAAAAGCATCAAGTAATGCAGTATCAATCACAACTGGCGAAAATGCAATGATCTCATCGTCAACAGTAAGTAAGACAAGCCTTGCGAAAGCTTCTTACCTGACAGGTAATAAGGTAACCAAACAAGGCAGCGATGAACTTGCAACCAAAGACACTAAGATGTCTGAACTTGGTATTACAGAAGATACAACCATCTCCTTTAAGATGGGAAAAGATGGAGCAGAGACACTTAATATAACTATTAGCGCTAGTGACAGCATGAGCGATCTTGTTTCAAAGCTTAATTCTGCGACAACAGATAGTGGCCTTGGAGTAACTGCTAACTATGATGCGAAACAGGGAAGACTATATATTGCTTCCGAGAAGACCGGCGAAGAAAATGCATTTACTGTTGATACAAGTACAAACGGAGCTGCACTTTCGTTGCTTGGAATCAACACAGATGAACTTGAACAGGAATCGCAGTATCAGGAAGCAGAAGATGCTGAACTTGTTATGAATGGTGTATCATATACATCAGCTTCTAACACATTTGAAGTTAATGGACTTAGCATATCTATTAACTCCTCGACAAATGAAGAGTTCACTATAACAACTTCTAATGATACTAGCGGCATATATGATATGGTCAAGGAATATCTATCCCAGTACAATACCCTGATCCAGAAGCTCGACACAATGTATAATGCAGACAAGGCTGATAAATATGATATCCTGACTTCTGATCAGAAAGATGAGATGACCGAGGATGAGATAACTGAATGGAATGACAAAATAAAAAAAGGCCTCCTTGCCAAAGACAGCACCTTGTATAACGTAATACAGGCTCTTAAGGAATCTATGCAAAAGAGTTTCGAAGTAACCGATGCAAATGGTAAGACATCCTCAATGTCCCTTTCAACTTTTGGAATCAATACTAAGGGATACTTCGAAGCAGAAGAAAATGAGCGTGGCCTGTACCATATCGATGGCAATGATGATGATGACTATTCCAAAGCAAATGCAGATAAGCTTGCATCGGCAATAGCAAATGATCCGGATGCGGTTACAAGTTTCTTCACACAGCTGTCAAGGGAAGTATATACCAAGCTTGGCGATCTCATGAAGGGGTCTCAGTATTCAAGTGCATATACTGTATACGAAGATAAACTCATGGCATCACAGTATAGCGAGTATACTACTCAGATTTCCAAGGCAGAAAAAGACTTAGAGAAAAAACAGGATTACTATTACAGCAAATTTGCTGCAATGGAGAAGGCATTGGCCAAGATCAATTCCAGCTCTTCATCACTTGGAAGCATGTTAGGACAATAAAGCTATCCATATTATGAAATTTAACAGCATCAAGCCGCGAGGCTGATAGAGTATTGTAGCTTATATAAGACATCTCTAGGAGGTTTATAGTGAATAAAGCAAATCCATATGCACAATATGCGAACAATAAAGTGTTGTCAGCTTCCGGCCCCGAGCTAACTCTCATGCTTTACGAAGGTGCTATCAAATTCTGTAACAGAGCAGAAAATGCCTGTGAGAAAAAAGATATTGAAGGAACCCACAATAATATTCGTAAGGTGCAGAATATCATCGCATATCTTCGTGAGACCCTGAATATGAAATATGCTACTGCTCAGGATTTTGAGAATATCTATTCATATCTTGACAGAAGACTTGTTGAAGCTAATGTCAGCAAGGATATCGAGATATTGAAAGAGGTAAATAAGCACCTGCATTCTGTAAGGGATACATGGATTGGCGTTATGAAGGCTAACAATGTTCCTGTTCCTAACAGCTATATGAATCATTCGGATGCAGTATAAACTTGCAAGCTTATCACAGGCACTTATATTTAAAGGCATATAGTAATTATATAATTTTAGGATTTATCGAGCAGGTTTTAATACCTGCTCGATTTGTATCAAAAACATATATCTCAATGATATAATAAATATAAACGGTAATACGTATATAATATTCGTGAGTTCATTCGGGAGGGCGTCATGTTTGATAAGTCCAGATGCTATATCATTGCTGAAGCGGGAGTTAATCACAATGGTAAGCTTGATCTTGCTTTGAAACTTTGTGATGCAGCCAAAAATTCAGGCGCAGATGCCGTCAAATTCCAAACCTGGAAAACAGAAAATATCATTACAAGAAATGTTGAACAGGCTCAGTATCAGATTGAAAATACCGGAGTTACTGAGTCTCAGTTTGATATGCTCAAAAAAATCGAACTTCCCTATGATGCTTTTACAAAGATCAAAGAACATTGTGATCAGATCGGGATAACATTCATATCTACAGCAGATGATTCTGAAAGCCTTGATTTTCTAATAAGGCTTGGAATTCCATTTATAAAAATAGGATCAGGTGATATAGGAAATGTATCGTATCTGAAAGAAATAGGATCAAAGAAATTACCCATACTACTTAGTACAGGAATGAGTAATCTTGCAGACATAGATATATCGCTTAGAGCTTTAAGAGAAGGCGGAGCCAGCGATATAACCCTTCTTCACTGCACAACAAGTTATCCCTGCCCACATGATAAAGTCAATTTAAGAGCCATGAATACGATAGGAGAAGCTTTCCATCTACCTGTTGGATATTCAGACCATACAATAGGACCAGAAGCTTCTATTGCGGCAGTAACAATGGGAGCCTGTGTTATAGAAAAGCACTTCACACTTGATTGTCAGATGGAAGGCCCTGACCACCTTGCAAGTACTGAACCTGGTCCATTCAAAGACATGGTGGAAAGTATCAGAAAGACAGAAGCGCTTCTTGGTGATGGTATTAAAGAACCCACACCTGAAGAAAAAGAGATATCTAAAGTTGTTACTAAAAGAGTTGTAGCGTATGCGAATATAGCTAAGGGAGATACATTTACAGAATCCAATATATGCGTTAAACGCAACGATATAGGTGAGCTTGCAAGAGATTATTATAAAGTGATAGGGCGAAAAGCTTTAAAGGATTATATTCCGGATGAGGGAATTGAGATTTAGAGATATTGAATTTGGCCAAGAATGAAAATCATATAGTCCTAAGAATAAAAAATATATAGTCCCATGAAGGAGAATTTTTAAGACTATAGTAATGGGCCATTAGGGTAAAATGTAATGATCAAATTATGTTTTATTACTGCTGCCAGATCTGAATATGGTCTTCTTAGATGGATAATGCAGGATGTCAAAGATTCTGCATCTTTTGAGTTGCAACTAATTGTATGCGGAGGACACCTTCTTGAAAGTCAGGGACATACAATAGATCAGATACTTGAGGATGGTTTTACTCCTGACTGTACAATTCCTTTTTCAGAATATCCGGATATAGATGATTTAAGATCTCTAACATATGAATGCAGCGAGCTTATGATAGGATGTGCTGATGCATTTCGTAAACTATCTCCTGACTACGTAGTCGTTCTTGGTGACAGATACGAACTGCTCCCTATATGCAATACCGCATTTCTTATGAATATACCTATCATACATATATCAGGCGGAGACGTTACTAAGGGCGCTATAGATGACGCCATAAGAAATGCTGTAACTATGCTCGCATCCATACACTTCCCCGGAACCAAAGAAAGCGCAGACAATATCATCAGAATGCGAGGCACATCGCAGAACGTATTTGATGTTGGAGAACCCGGGCTTGATCACTTTATAAGAAATAAGCTGATGACAAGAAAAGAGCTTGCGGATGACCTGAATATAGATCCTGATTCCAAATGGATACTTATGACTTACCATGCTCAGACTGATCACGATATCTCTATTGATCTTGAAATAGTATCCAACACTCTCGACATTCTTCATACCCTCGATGGCGTAAGCGTAGTTGCAACATATGCGAACCTTGACCCCGGAGGAGATAAGATCAACAAGCTCCTTGAAGAAGATAAAAAAATAAGAGTGGTTCCTTCTCTTGGCAGCAGGCGTTACCTTAGCTTTATGAAAGAAGCTTCTTTTGTTATAGGGAATTCATCAAGCGGTATAGTTGAAGCCCCATACTTAAAGATTCCTGTAGTAAATATTGGTGACAGACAAAAAGGTCGCTATATGTGCAAGAATATCCTTCAGTCTGACGGCAGCAGGAGATCTCTTGAAGATTCGATCCGAAAAGCAATGAAAATGGATACATCTTCTGTAGATGACAGCACTTATTACGGCGATGGACATACCAGCGAAAGGATCGTCAGTATATTATCTGAGATTCTTTGATTATGAAAGGGAAATATGTCAGGTAGTACAGAAAAGGACAGATCAAAAATCATAGGCGGTGAATTTGCGATAGCACCGGATGCTTTAAACAGTGCTTTAGATGCGCGCGGCCTTTTAGATCATGATAGTGCTTTCTGTACTGCTGTCTCACCTTTTCTCGAGGATCCAAATGATAATAGCGAATTGTTCTTTTCAAGTGGAAGAGCAGCGCTGTATGCGGCCCTGCGTGCTGAGAAAAACTCTTTGCAGGTGGTTCTTCCAGATTATCTGTGTAGTAGTGTGATAGACGCTGTAAATGATGCGGGATTGCCAATCTGTTTTTATCACATACAAGATAACTTTTATCCGGATATGGATAGCCTTATGGCTTATGCCTCAAAAGATGCAAGAGTAAAAAGTGCAATCATCCTGATCAACTATTTTGGATTACTAGATTTGGATGAGACTATAGAAGCCATAAGAAAAGAAGTACCGGAATCCATAATAATTCTTGATGATGTCCAGAACTATTACGGCTTTGGTACAGAGACAGACTATGACTATGCTTTTACCAGTTTAAGAAAGTGGTTCCCTATACCTGATGGCGGAATACTAAAAGTAAAAAATAAAGCAAAAAGTAAACAGCTATCAGAAATATACGACTCAATGAATGACAGTAATTTATTTGTTTCATATAAGCTTTCAGGGAATCTATTAAAAAGCTTCAGAGAAGTAATAAACGACGAGGTATGCCTTGAACTTATAGAAAAAGGTGAAGAGCTTTTAAATCATAACTATAAATGCCGCATATCAGATATTTCATATAATCTCTTTAACACCTATATAAAAAAAGAGCAGGAAAGCGCTGAAAACAGGCGCAAAGACAACGCCAGATACCTACATGAAGGATTATTAAAACTTAATATAAAACATATTTATAAAGAGTCTAAAGTACCTCTTTTTATACCTGTTCTTTTAGATCCAGATAAAAGAGATGTGGTTAGAAAAAAGATGTTTGATAATAACATTTTCTGTCCTGTTCATTGGAAGAAGGCAAAGGAATCAGATCTTTCGACTGGTTCAAATATACTTTACGACATGGAACTTTCGCTTATATGCGATCAAAGATATAACCTTTCAGATATGGATAGAATATTAGAAATATTAGGGCAGGCATTTTAATCTATATATTAAATAAATGCTGAACCGGATCTTATAATGATATGAACTGGATATAGTAAAAGTTAGGCTTATTTCTATATAGTAAGTATCTGTTACCTTATATGAGGCATATCATGAACATAATTATTACGGATAAGTGGAATGAATATCTTACTAAATTAAGTGATCATCAAAAAGATATTTATTACCTGGAAGAATATGTAAAACTATATGAAAATGAAAATTCAAAGGCCTTGTGTATAGTATGCAGTGAAGGCCAAAACGTCCTTCTTATGCCCTTTTTACGAGGTGAGGTAGAAGACTACTTCGACTTTGAGACCCAGTATGGATACGGAGGACCGATCACAAATGCTTCTGATAAGACCTGGATAGATAAAGCCTTATCCGGTATCAAAGACTATTTTAGAGATAACAGATATATATGCGGTTTCATCCGCTTTCACCCACTTATAGATAATGCAGCCTTTTGTAAGGATACAATGAACGTCATTTACGATAGGCATACAGTTGCTATCTTGACGGATAAAGGCGATGAAGATATATGGACCACTCAGATATCTTCCAAGAATAGAAATATGATCCGTAAAGCAGAAAAGAGTGGACTTATATACAAAGCAGAAGATAACCTTGAATCATTTCCGGAATTTATAGATTTATATAATGCAACAATGAAGCGCATAGGAGCAGATGACTTTTACTTTTTTGATGGAGACTATTATCAGAAATTTAAAAATGATCTTATAGATAATTCGTTTCTGGCAACAGTAAGACTTGATGGGAAGCTGATATGCTCAGCGATCATCATGTATGAAGGCGATTTTGGTCATTACCATTTGGAAGGCAGCGACCATGAATATAAGAGCCTTGGAGCTAATAACCTTTTGTTGTGGAAGAGCGCATGTAGACTTCATGAACTTGGAGTGAAGAAATTTCACCTTGGCGGAGGCAATAGCACCAGCGAAGAAGATCCTCTTTTTAAATTCAAAAAAGCTTTTACCCATAACCTGGAGTCCTTTGCTATAGGCAAAGAAATTTACAATAAAGATATTTACGACAGAATCTGCCAGAAGTGGGAAAGAGATAATCCTGATAAAATTGTTATATTTGGGAATAGACTTTTGAAATATAGATATTAACAAGGATATCGTGAATTGATCAAAGATTAACTCTAAAAATCAACGCCGCAAGTTCTGAAAGTTCAAATCATTAGTTAATCATTGTATTCGTGATATGAGGTTATTCGTATGAAGATATTATTCTTTACATGGCTTGGTTCATATATAGATGACGATCTTGAGTACTTTTTTAACAAGATGGGACATGATTGTCGTCGCATATGGAATGATTATGGCGATATTCCAAACAGATACGAAGATGATACATTCCTTGAATATTTTGAAGGGCAGGTGCTTAGCGAATGCTTTGACGTGTGTTTTACAACTAATTACTGGCCGCTTGTTGCAGAAGGCTGCCATAGGCACGGTCTTCCCTATATTTCATGGTCTTATGACTCACCTCCTAATCTTCCCAAGACTGACACAATGGAATATGATACCAACTACATCTTCTTTTTCTCAAGAGATGACGTAGATGATTATAAGAAAAAAGGAATAGAACATGTCTATCATATGCCGCTTGCAGTTAACACAGACAGATGGGCCAAGGTAAGAGCAAATAATTTGGCATTTTCTTCCGATATATCACTTGTAGGCAAAACATATCAGTCAACACTCCCTACGCTAAAAACCAGAATGTCTGATTATCAGAAAGGTTATATTGAAGCAATAGTTGCTTCACAGCAGGCCAATGATCAGGCATATATCATAAGGGATGCTGTTACTGATAAGCTTATTGAAAGCATAAATGGAAACTATGCCACCTACCCTGATAATGCGCTTACGATCTCTGCGCCGCAGCTTATATACTCTATAGCTACATTTGTTACACATATAGACAGACTGTCGCTTCTAAAACTATTATCTACAAAATTTGACACACATCTGTATACCTATGATCTGCCAGAGGAAGAATATAAACTCATTCCTAATGTCAAAATACATGGTCAGGTGAGCTATGAAGAAGAGATGCCACAGATCTTTAAACTTAGTAAGATCAACTTGTGTCCTACATTTAGAGGTAACTGTTCGGGACTGCCACTTAGACAATTAGATGTTATGGGGTGCGGAGGATTTCTTCTTTCAAGCTTCAGAACAGAACTATATGAAGAGTTCACTGACGGCGTAGATACCGCTATGTACTACGGACTTGAAGATGCACTTGAAAAGGCGGACTTTTATATGACACATGACGATATCAGACTTTCCATAGCAAGTAAGGGTTATGAGAAGGTGAAAAAATACTATACGTATGAAGATAGACTTAGTAGGATGCTTGATTATATCAATACAGATTAACCGCTGTCGGTCATTATAAGAGGATTATTCATGGATAAAGAGACTCTCTCCCGCTATACAGGAACCAAAGACATGAATATTGTAGAAGCTATGCAGAAGATAGATGAGAATGGAAAGGGTATCCTCTATATTCTGAATAGTAAATGTCAGCTGTCCGGATCAGTGTCTGATGGAGATATCCGTAGATGGATTATTACAACAGGCAATCTCCAGGGACGCGTAAGAGACATTATGAAAAAAGATCCTAAGTGCCTCTCAGAAGAAGCAAGAGATAAAGCTGGTAAGCTTATGACAATTGAATCTGTCAGATCTGTTCCAATTGTCAATGAACACAGGAAAATTGTTGACATTGTATTTATAGAAGATATCCATCGCCGCAGAAGAAAGAAAAAACAATCACTTAAAGGAATCCCTGTAATAATCATGGCTGGTGGTAAGGGAACAAGACTATATCCTTATACAAAGATCCTGCCTAAACCCCTTATCCCAATAGGTGAGATACCAATCCTTGAAAGGATAGTCAATAGATTCTGCTCATATGGAGCAGATGAATTCTATATAACCGTCAATTACAAGAAAGAGATGATCAAGTCTTATTTTAAAGATTTGAATTCGTCATATACCATACATTATGTCGAAGAAAGTAAACCCCTTGGAACAGCAGGAGGGATAAGTCTTATAGGAGATGACCTTGAAGGACCGGTTATAGTGACTAATTGTGACATTATGATAGAAGCTGACTACGCAGCTATATTGGAGCATCACAGAACATCTGGCAATGCCATTACTATAGTATCATCACTCAAAAATACAATCATTCCATATGGAGTCCTGCATACCAGCGAAGAAGGCGTTGTTTCATCTCTGGATGAGAAGCCAAGCCTTTCATATCTTATTAATACGGGTATGTATGTACTCGATGCCGGATACCTCGATATGATACCTCGTGATACTATCTACAACATGACAGACCTTATTGATGATTTTATGATCAGGGGGATGCAGGTAGGAGTATTCCCTATAAGCGAAAATTCTTTCCTTGATATGGGGCAGTTTGAAGAACTCAGGAAGATGGAAGAACGCATAAGTCAAGGAGATATCAATGATTAGTGATGAACTGAAAGAAAGACTTCAAAATGAGATAAAGCTTCTATACCAAAACTATGAGCAGGAAGGCATGAAAGAGTATATGCCTCTTATCAAAGAGCTTACAAACGCTGTACTTCCATATATGACTTCCGGTAAGAAAGAAGTTCAGAATATTATTCAAAGCATTCAAAATGGAGTTGAAGCCTACAAGCATACAGATATGATAGGCATGGCGGATGCTCTGGTTATAGTAGAGAACATCCTGACATCCTGATAGCCATGGAGAACGAAAGGGTATTTTGATGAATGCTATATATCAGAAAAATCTTGATGTCATCCAAAAAAGGCAGTTCATTGACGTAGAAACTGATAATACAATAAAAGATGCTCTTGTGAGCGGAAAAGACAGCAATATTTTGGAGAATGATATCAGAATATCGTCAGATTTATGTGGTCAAAGTATTGTATACGTAAGCAGAGATGGCTATGAATATGCTCTTTCAAGCATGGTGGATGCCAATGATGCAGCTAAGATATATTCTGAACGATACAACGAACCAGAGCCATTTGAAACCTATATTCTCTTCGGATTGGGCGATGGAAGGATTGCAAGGCATATTCTTGGGGATATGTTTGATAATAATATTCTAATAGCTGTTGAGCCGGATATTAACGTCTTACTATCTGTTATGTCTGAAATTGATATTTCAGATATTATCAGTAATGAGAATTTTTTCCTTCTGATCGGAAATTCTAAAGTCTTTGAACACCTTCAGACTCTGCTTGATGGTGTTATTAATCCCGGAACTGTTACTCCTATAAGGTTTTTGATATCACCCGGATATGATGCCCTTTATCCCGATATGTGTAGAGGATGCATCAAAATGGCGGATTATGTCATGGATTCAATCAGGATTAACAGTAATACCCTGATCAAGATGGAGGACGAACTCAATCTAAATACATTCAAGAATTTAAGATACTTTGTAGATGGCTCTGATCTTTATTGGATAGTAAAAAAGTTTAATGATATTGATCTTGAAGATATACCCGCGATATTGGTCTGTGCTGGTCCTTCACTTAATAAAAATATAGATGATCTTAAAAAGGCTGAAGGAAGAGCCTTTATATTAGCGGTAGATTCTGCAGTAAGAGCACTTGAAAACCATAATGTTAATTATAATGCAGTAATAACGGGAGATGCAGAGAAGGAATATTCCGTTTTTGAAGATGACAGAACCCGTAGGAAGCCACTTATTGCAGAGATATCATCAAACTACAAAATAGTTGAGAACTGGTCCGGCAGATTGTTTTTTACCGGAGGATCCTCTATGGGAACAGTAGTTCAGACTTCTATATTTGGCGATATACTAACACATGATATTGGGAAGGTGGAAACAGGAGGATCTATATCAACTAATGCTTTTTCTGTTCTTGAATATATAGGATTTAAGACAATTGTACTTGTTGGCCAGGATCTTGCTTTTACAGGAGGTCAGGGACATGTACAAGGGTACAGTAATCAGGAATCAGAAGAAGAACTGGCTGAAAGAGGAATAGAACGGGTAGAAGCCTGTGACGGCAGTATACTTACAACCGATTCTCAAATGAGATATTACATCAGATGGTTTGAAAAGAAGATAGAAGCAGTAAAGGAAAATGTCACTGTCATTGATGCGACAGAAGGTGGCGCAAGGATACAAGGCGCCTTGAATATGACACTTAACGAAGTTATAGATACAAGGTGTAATACGAATTGCGATTTTGATGATATGCTTCAAAAGGTTTCATATGCTTTTGAAGGTGAAGATAAAGAAAAATGCCTTGATCATCTAAGAAAACTTCCTGACAGATTAAATGAATTTGGAGATAAATTAAAGAAGTATAAGAGAAACTACATTAAGATGTCCGGTTTTATAAAGAACAATATCACATCAGGGAAAGATTTTGAGACAACCTATGAAGCTGTGAAAGAAGCTAACGTCATAGACCGCACAGAGCCTTTATATTATCTGGTGACAGCCTTTTGCTTAAGTGAAGTTTATAAGTATAAAAATATTGTTATGAACAAGAATAAACCAATGGATGAAGTCCTCATAGCCAGTGCGCAGATGATGGATGACTGCATAGGTGCAATTGAGAAAATAATCAAATTAATAAAAAAAGAATGGAATTACCTATAAAGAATCTGATTTTTTTGTCGATAAATAATATGTAAGGGAACAAGCAAGGGATAATCCTGAGCTTACCCGCCAAACACACAAACCGAAAGCACGGATGCTTTCGAGGTCTTTTTTCAAGGAGGAAAAAACTATGGTAGTACAACACAACATTACTGCAATGAATTCACAGAGACAGCTTGGTATCACAACAGATTTACAGGCAAAGTCTTCAGAAAAGCTCTCATCCGGTTACAAAGTTAACCGTGCAGCAGATGATGCAGCAGGTCTTTCAATTTCCGAAAAGATGAGAAGACAGATCAGAGGTCTTAATCAGGCATCTGACAACGCACAGGATGGTATATCTGCAGTACAGACAGCTGAAGGTGCCCTTCAGGAAGTACAAGATATGCTTCAGCGTATGAATGAGCTGGCAGTTAAGGCTTCTAACGACACACTTACAACAGATGATAGAGGATACATCCAGCTTGAAGTTGACAAGCTCGTATCTGAGATCGATCGTACAGCATCAACAACTCAGTTCAATAACCAGAACCTTCTCGATGGTACATTCACATCTAAGAACCTTCAGGTTGGTACTGAGAACGTAACAAAGAGCCGTATTGTAGTATCTATCGGTTCTATGGGTGCTAATGGTATTGGTGTTAATGCTCTTAAAGTTAGTACAAGTGTCCAGGCTCAGGCAGCTATATCTACTGTTAAGATCGCTATCCAGTCTATTTCAACTATGAGATCTGATCTCGGTGCTACTCAGAACAGACTTGAGCACACAATCAAGAACCTTGATAACATCGCTGAGAATACAACTGCAGCTGAATCCCAGATCCGTGATACAGATATGGCTGAAGAGATGGTTAAGTATTCGAATAATAACATCCTCGCTCAGGCAGGTCAGTCAATGCTTGCACAGGCTAACCAGTCTAACCAGGGCGTTCTTTCAATCCTTGGCTAATCTCAAACAAAATAGTAAATCTGTCATTTTAAGTGAATGATTGCAACTACCAAAAGGAGCCCCGGAAACATCACCGGGGCTTCTTTCAGCGTGGAAATATTATTGAGATGAATAAATCTTGTCAGAAATTCTAAAGTTTTAAATTTTAATGTCGATAAATATAGTGTAAAGAGAAAGATCCAAGTGATAATCACCTGGATCTATAATTTTTGTCATACTATTATACTCCTATACCGAGCAAAAAACAAGAATTTTATTAGTATATCTGTTAAGTTTTCTCTTGATCTACCGATATAAAGAGTGTAAGAAAGTTTCAGCCTTGGAAAGGAATCCGCAAAGTAGGCTACATAAATTCAAGAAAAGGAGAGTGGCAGCAGGGAAGCGGGCCCCAATTCAAGGAGGAAATTAATATGGTAGTACAACACAACATAACCGCAATGAACGCGCAGAGACAGCTTGGTATTACAACAGACAATCAGGCAAAATCTTCAGAAAAACTCTCATCAGGTTACAAGATCAATCGTGCAGCAGATGATGCAGCAGGTCTCGCAATTTCCGAAAAAATGAGAAGACAGATCAGAGGTCTTTCACAGGCATCTGATAACGCACAGGATGGTATCTCCTGCGTACAGATCGCAGAAGGTGCGCTCCAGGAAGTTCAGGATATGCTTCAGCGTATGAATGAACTTTCTGTTAAAGCTGCTAACGATACTCTTACAACAGACGATAGAGGATACATCCAACAGGAAGTAAATGCTCTTATATCAGAGATTGACAGAACAGCATCCACAACAGAATTCAATAACCAGACACTTCTTGACGGAACATTCACAGCAAAGAATCTTCAGGTAGGTTCTGAAAATCTTGACGATAGTAGAATTGTTATCTCCATCTGCTCGCTTGGCGCAGCAGGAATCGGCGTATCTGGCCTTAGTGTATCGACTAATGTTACTGCAGATCAGGCTATCAGTACTGTAAAAGCAGCTATCGTATCTATCTCCAGCATGAGATCTGACCTCGGTGCTCTTCAGAACAGACTTGAACATACTATAAAGAATCTCGATAACATCACAGAGAATACATCAGCAGCTGAATCACAGATTCGTGATACAGATATGGCAGAAGAGATGGTTAGATATTCAAATAATAACATCCTTGCTCAGGCAGGTCAGTCAATGCTTGCTCAGGCTAACCAGACAAATCAGGGCGTATTATCATTACTTCAGTAAAAAATATACTAAATATGGTATAATATATACTAACAGGAAATCCGGCAGAATACCTGCCGGATTTTTCTGAAAGTATAGAAAAACATATTATTGATATAGTTGGTCCTGGTAGAAAGGAATCTAAATATGAAATATTCACTTTGTAACGACTTCTTAAACTCTCAAAAAGTAATGTTTCCGTTTGGAGCATACCTGGCTGATTATAGGGGAGGAAGGAATGATTTTGCACCATGGTCTGTTGAGATACATCCTACAGCAAGATGTAATCACAGATGTATTCATTGCTCCTATAAAGAAAGAAATGAAAGCCGTTGTCATATGGATAGAGCTGTATTTGATAAGCTCATAGATTCCATTATCAGGATGAAAGTAAAAGGTGTATATTTCTCAGGTGGCGGAGAACCCTGCATTTATGAGGGATTGGCTGATGCAGTAGTAAAACTTTATGAAAACGGCGTTGAATCTGCTCTTGTTTCAAACGGATCAATGATTGAATCTTCAGGAGTATTTGATATTGCTGATCACTTTAATTATATTGCATTGTCAGTACCAAGCTGCAGCGAAGATCTTTTTAAGAAGATTACCGGAACTGAAAATATGCCTAAGGTTTTGTCACTTCCTTCCAAGATTAAGGACAGATTTGGTGATAAGTCACCTGTAGTAGGTTCCAGAGTAGTTGTTACGAATCTTATTGTGGACGAAGTTCCGCATATATTGCAGACGCTCAAAGACAGACAGTTTGATTATGCTATATTCAAGATCGTAAGAGACTATGAAGACAGAGGCCTTGGAGTTTCAGAAGAAAAGGCAGCAGAACTTGATTCTGTCATTCAAAAGTTATCAGAAGAAGGCAAGATAGATCATAATTTTACTAACCTTGATACAGTATTTCATTATAGAAAACCATATACGAAATCAAAGATATGTCATATAAATCAGATGGGACTTCTTGCTGCAGTCACACCAGAAGGAGATGTATACCCTAATATTTCAGAGATAGGTAAAGAGGAATTCCTTGTTGGAAATATTTATGAGAACTCATTTGAAGAAATATGGCACAGTAAAAGACACGATGAGGTTAAAGCTACTTCCAATAAGAGATGGAGCTGCGGAGAGTGTAAGAACTGTAGGGCGATAAGCTATAACATGATCATGGAAGAACTGCTTTCAAAGCTTCCTGTAGAAATGGATTCGTTTATTTGAGAGAAAAGGTTTATATGACTATTGGAGCATACCTACTTGATCTGATCCAAGAAGCAGAGAATTCAAAATTCAATATGCTTATACTAGGGGAAGACTGCATCCAAGATGTAGCGATTGCAGGGCAGTTCTTTCCTTCTTGTGATGTCTATAGTGCAGAGCTTTCAGATGAAGATTTAAAGCAGCTCATTAGCATGAAGATTTCTTTTGATTATATAGTTGTAACCTATCTGATTGATAAAAGTGAAAGGTGGAAAAATCTTTCTACAGTTTCTTGTTTATTAAAAGCCAATGGACAGATGATGATAGTCTGCCCTAATTCTAATAATATAGAGAAAATAGCTGACCTGATGATGAACAGAGTAATTAGATCAGGAGCAGAAGTAAAAACGAATAAGGATTATAAAGCTAAAGAAGAGCTTACGGATGATTCCCTTATAGATATAGCTGATCACATCACGGAGCTTGGTTTTGTTATAGATAAGTTTGGTTTATTTGGAAATCCGATACAAGCTGATCTAAATAAAAAAATGCTTGTAAAAATGCTTGGAGATGATTATGAAGACAGCATAAATGCACTATTTGTTCCGTATATAAGAATGATGCTTAAAAAGATAGATACATCCTTCGAAAGGGAGGATATTTTTCCTGATAAGAAAGATGGACTTAGCGGATTCATAAATGAAGTAAATACATTCAATATGTATAATCTTGTCATTAGGAAAAACTATCAGGATCGATGCTTTTACATGAAGAATTTAGACCCTGTGAAGAAAGAAGTGCATTTTGGAAATAAAGCAAACGAAGTATTAAAAAATAAAATCTTGGAGGGAAGACCTTTTTGTGCACTTCGTTTAGGAAATACAGAAGGAATTTTAGTTGATAACTATATATCAAATATATTAGAAGATAAAAAAGAATATAGTGATTTTGCATTAGAGTACGCATTCAATGCATGTGGCTTTTTTGTACCTTCAGATGCTTCTCCGGAAATAATCATTGATTATATAGATCGTTTTGTTCAAGTACAGCTTGAGGGATTTAGAAATGCAGACATTATGATGATGTGGGGCGCATGTAGAATGGAAGCTGTACTTGCAAATCATTTTGTTTTATCTTCCTGTGATAACATAGACTATTTTTCCCTTATTCCTTATGTTGATGGTTATGAGCCGTGGACATCGGCGCTTGCAGGGAAGAAAGTACTTGTTGTTACAAATGTTCCTGATTCAGTTGAATACCAATATAAGAGAAAAGAAACAATTAGCCCTTATAAGGAAAGCACCCTTCCTGATTTTACATTGATCACATACAGAATGATACAGACCTGTCAGAGTGATGATAATAATTACGATTCGTGGTTTGAAGCTTTAGATAAGGTCAAAAAGGATATACTTGCAATTGATTTTGACATAGCTATTGTGGGAGCGGGGTTCTACGGAGTTCCATTATGTGATGCAATTAAAAGATCGGGAAGATCAGCAATAGAGATGTGTGGTCTTACATCTTTTATATTTGGAGTTGCAGGTAAACGCTTTGTTGAAGATGAGAAGGATTTTTATGGTAAATACATGACCGATGCTTGGATAAGACCCTTTGATGAAAAACCGGTCTGGTATGAACAAGTTGAAGGTGGATGTTACTGGTAAAAGCTGGTTGAGGATGTTTGCATATGGCATATGAAGATGTAAAAGATAAGGTATTGGGGATAGTCAGTGAACTTAGCGATGAGATGAATTATCAGGCTCTAATTAATAAAAGTTCTGAGCTTATTGAATATCTCAATAAAAATCCCTCTGATAAAGACTATGCTTATTTGATAATTAATGTCTGCGCAAATGATGTTGATGATGTTAGATTAAAGCTGTTTTTTTATTCTATATTGCTGCAGATGCCAATCTGTCTTGCCAAAGATAATTTCGCATTGGAACAAAGTGTGGATATTTTACTCAAAACTCCTGACATATCTGTTGAGGAAAAATATGTATATTTTTATGAGATTTCGTATAGACTGTTTGTCACACCTGTACTTCAAACCGATGATAATAAATTACTATTATGGAAATTATATAATTCGATTGTAAAAGAATATCATGATGCAATATGGTCAAAAGAGAAATTTCCATATATTTCCATAGATAAGAGAAATAACGATTTTTATATTGTAATAACAGATCAGATTTTGGGAGAAGAACATGGTCCTACAAAGTCTGCTTTGGATAGATGTAGAGCTTTAATTGCTAATAACAATAATGTCCTTTTAATAAATACCGGAGAAATGTGTTTTTACGATATTTCAGTCTTATTTTATGGATTTGTATTTGCGAATCATGTAGATGAGCTGGATAATATGGAGTCAATAAACTATAAAGGGGTTAGTATACCATTTTGCCAAATTGGTAAAGGAATTATGGATATTCCAAAACTGAGAGATTATTTACACATAATCTACGACTACGCCCCTAATATGGTTATAGACATAGGTGGTAATACTCTTCTTGGCAATCTGTGCAATTACTTTATACCTACACTTGCTGTTACCCTTGGACCTGACAATCTTGTAAGAACTACAGAGAAATGGCAGACACTTGGAAGGAAGATAACAGACAAAGACAGAACCATGTTACAAAGAATTGGTTATCCTGAAGATAAAGTCATAGAAATGATCATGACCTTTGAATGTAAGGAACAGTCAATTGTATTATCAAAAGCCGATCTTGGGATGAAAGAGGAAGATTTTGAAATTGCAATTGTAGGTGGAAGACTCGATGATGAAGTTGGCCCTGAATTTCTTGAAATGATACGGAAAGTTGCAGGCTCAGTGAGTAATGTCAGATTCAATTTCTGCGGTATTTTTTCAAAATACGAGAAGTTGATTGGTGAAGATCCTGTCTGTTCCGGTATATGCAGATTTTTGGGAATGCAATCCGATATGATGGCGGTATTGGATAACATTGATCTTTATGTTAACCCCATACGACTAGGAGGTGGAACCAGCGCTCAGGAAGCAATGCTAAAAGGAGTGCCGGTTGTTACCTGCAAAACAGGAGATGTATATGCCAATTGTCATGACGACTTTGCAGTTGATGATTATGACGAAATGGTACAAGTAATAGAAAGATACGTAAATGATGCTGATTATTATAAATCTCAATCAAAAAAGGCACACGAACTCGGAGAACTTGAACATGACACAATAGGAGAATTCAACAGGATCATTGAAGAGTGCCATAAAAGAGATGATGATAATTATTTCTTAAACATATGAACATGAGGTTATGAGTTTGAATAAATTCAAACTCTACGAAGTGGTGTCGCGAGCTCCACCACTTCAACCATTAGCCGCTCGTTTCACTCGCAACATGAGGTTATGAGGTTATTATGATACCGTTGTCTGTTCCGAATTTTGAAGGTAATGAGCTTAAATATGCAAGTGATGCGGTTGGCCAGGGATGGGTGTCTACAGGTGGTGCATATGTAAGCCGTATGGAAGATATGCTTTCAGAATATACATCATCATACGCTGTAGCCTGTCAGAGCGGGACATCAGCTCTTCATATGGCTCTTTATGACCTTGGGATCAAATATGGGGACATGGTTCTTGTACCAACACTGACTTTTATAGCGGCTGTAAACCCGGTTACATATGTAGGTGCTGAGCCTGTATTTATGGACTGCGATGATAGCCTGTGTATTGATCCTGCTAAAATTGATGAATTCTGTATGACTGAATGTAAGTATGACGGACAGAATCTTGTTCATACTAAGAGTGGTAAAAAGGTAAAAGCAATAATTGTTGTCCATGTCTTTGGAAATCTTGCAGATATGGAAAAAATAATGGATATTGCAGACAGATATAATCTATCTGTTGTTGAAGATGCAACAGAAGCTCTTGGGAGCAGGTTTGAATATGGAAGATATAAAGGGAGAATAGCAGGCACAATAGGAGACTATGGAGCTCTTTCTTTTAATGGCAATAAGATAATAACAACAGGTGGTGGTGGTGCTGTTTTATCCAAAGATAAGGATAGAGCAATGCATATTAAGTATCTGTCTACACAGGCCAAGGATGACCCACATTTTTATATACATAACGAGATTGGTTTTAATTATAGGATGACTAATGTTCAGGCAGCTATAGGCTGTGCTCAGATGGAAGAGCTTGAAGAATTTATCAGTAGAAAAAATAAAAATCACCAGATATATCTGGAATTGCTTGAAGGAGCAGATTTTGGATATATTCTTCCGTTTAGAGATAATATCAGGTCTAATAAATGGTTTTATTCTTTGGTTATAAACAGGGTTAAATGTCCTTTGGATATAAAAACATATATTGATGACTTATCTAAAGAAGGAATAGAAACAAGACCTATCTGGGGGCTTATAGGAGAGCAGAAACCATATCAGAAATGTGTTTCATACAAGATAGAAAAGGCGAAATACTATTCTGAAAGAATAATAAACCTTCCATGTAGCACAAACATAACTAAGGATCAGATTGAAGAAACGGTAGGTAAAATGAAAAAATGTCTGAAGATCGCAGAAAATTGTCAATAGCAATGTATCATTACACAAGAGATCTTAAACATAGCAGATATCCGGATATTAAAGGCCTTGATATACATCTTTTCAGACAACAGATGGAGTTTTTTAAGACAAACTGTAATGTAGTCACAATGGAACAGGTCATAGACGCAGTTAAAGGAAATTCCACACTTCCGGATAATGCTATACTGCTTACTTTTGATGATGGATACATTGATAATTTTACATATGCTTATCCAATTCTTGAAGAGTTTGGCTTTCAAGGTTCATTTTTTATCCCTGGAAAAACATTTACAACGCATCAACTATTAGATGTAAACAAAATTCACTATATACTTGCAAGTGCAGATATCGCAAAGCTTGTTGTAGATGTAAAGCAAAAAATGGACTATTACAGGGGCAGAGAGTTTGATTATCCTGATACTGTAGAATTATGGAATCAATATGCGATAGATGAAAGATTCGATGGCAAAGAAACTGTATTTGTAAAAAGAATCCTTCAAACTGTACTTCCGGAAAAGCTTAGAAATATAATTTCCAGTGATCTTTTTGAAAAGTATGTTGGGGTTACAGAAGAGCAGCTCGCCTATGAATTATATATGACTTCAGAGCAGATTCGTACTTTGAGAAAGCATGGAATGTTCATAGGAATACATGGATATGATCATTATTGGCTTGGTAATCTTTCTACTGAGCAGATGAAGGAAGATATTTTGAAGGCATTGGAAACTATGGATGAATTTATTGATCGCAAAGAATGGGTGATGAATTATCCGTATGGCAGTTACAATGATGATGTGCTCAGGCTTATTGGAGAAAACGGTGCATGTATTGGACTGACTACCGATACTCGTGCGGCAGAGATTGGCAAAGATTCAGCGTTGCTACTTCCAAGACTTGATTGTAATGATTTTCCTCCAAAAAGTGAGAATTATAAAAGATGGAAATAATACCTCTTTGGTCGAATGGTTAAAAAGAAAATGCAAGTTAATAGTACCGCCATTGATAAGCTAAATCGCTGAATAAGGAGATATGTAAATATGAATAAGACTGATATTTTGGATAAAGTACAGAATATTTTTCGTGATATTTTTGGAAATTCCAGTTTGATCATCAATGAAAATACAAATCAAAATGATATTGATGGTTGGGATAGTCTAACTCATATAACAATTCTAGAGGCCGTTCAGGATGAATTTGAATTAACTTTTACGCTTGATGAGATGATAGAGCTCAGTGATGTTGGAAAAATAGTTGATGCTATTATTGCGAAAAGTACAACTTCTTGAACGTATGAAATGAGGTAATGAGTAGTGGATTATTCTATTCGTTTTGCTCAAAAAAGTGATGTTGATAAGATAATGCAATTCATTGATACGTATTGGCGTAAGGGGCATATTCTTTCACGAGATAGGAAGCTTTTCGAATGGCAGTATAGAGGCGATAACGATAAGCTGAATATCGTAATTGGGCTGGATGAAGATGACCAAATCCAAGGGATGCTTGGATTTGTTACTTATGATACTTCTGATGATAAGGATATTGCACTGGCACTGTGGAAGGCTAATCCATCAACAGGTTTTTTAGGCATAAAACTAATACAATATCTCATTAATAACGAGCCCCATAGAGAAATTGTGTGTCCGGGAATTAATCCTGAGACAACTTCAAAGATATATGCGTATGTAGGAATGCAGGTAAGCACAATGTCTCATTGGTATAGATTGGCTAGAAGAGATGCTTATAATATTGCTAAGATAACAACTCCCCCCATCACCGAATTTGTAAAAGGGAAAAGTTCTGTAAAACTTGTTCCGATAGATGAAACGCTTGAGAATGTCGGTAAATCTATATTTGATAAGAGTGTTCAAATTCCGTATAAGAGTAGATCATATCTTTTATGGAGGTATTTTAACCATCCGCAATACGTATACAAGGTATTTGCATCAGTTAATGATAATGAGGATATAAAGGCTTTGTTTGCATTCAGAATACAAGAATGTAATGGATCAAAGGCGCTTAGAATGATTGATTGTATTGGAGATATAAGCGAGATAAAAAGAGTTACACCAGAAATAGACAGGCTTTTAGATGAGTATGGATGTGAATATGTTGATACATATGAAGCCGGTATAGACGAAAAGATCTTTATAGAGGCTGGATGGCACAAAGTCATAGAAGATGGAAATATTATTCCGGATTATTTTTCTCCATTTGAACAAAGAAATGTTGAAATACATTATTCTACCAGCAATATGAGAGCAATACTTTTTAAGGGTGATGGAGATCAGGATAGGCCAAGTTAAAAAGCGAGGTGCTAAGAGTGGATTATTTTTCTTATCCATTAGATACAAAGACTCTGATTCGAAAGAAACTGGCAATAAAAAATGAATTGCTGGAGCAGAATCATAGTTGGATTACAAAAAGAATTGCTGTTCTTGGCGGATCTACAACTAATGAGGTGGTAGATCAATTAGAACTTGCGCTTTTACATTATGGAATAAAGGCAGAATTCTATCAGTCGGAATATGGTAAATATTGGGAAGATGGTATGTTTGGTAATCCGGCTTTAGATGGTTTTGCTCCGGATATTATTTATATCCATACCAATTGGAGAAATGTTAAGGAGTTTCCTTCTATAAGTGATACCGAGGAAAGTGTTGATAAGATACTTGATAATGAATATACCCGCTTTGAACAGCTGTGGAATAGCATTAAAGAAAAATACCAGTGTCCGATAATTCAGAACAATTTTGACAGGCCGGATTATAGATTAATGGGGAATCGTGATATTTGGGATTATCGTGGTAGGAGCAATTTTCTCTCAAGGCTAAATCAAAAGTTTTATCTGTATGCGAGAGAGCATACATCTTTTTATATTAATGATCTGGACTACATAGCTCAAAATTTCGGACTTGCAGAGTGGTCGAATTCGCTGTATTGGAACATGTATAAATATATGTGTCCGATGAATGCTATTCCATATTTATCCTTTAGCATAGCCAATATTATTAAATCTCTTTTTGGGAAAAATAAAAAGTTGATTGCTCTAGATCTGGATAACACTATTTGGGGCGGCGTTATAGGAGATGATGGATTAGAAGGGATAAAGATTGGAAAGGAAACACCTCAGGGACAATCCTATTACTATTTTCAAAAATATTGTAAAGAGCTTCAGAAGATAGGTGTTGTTCTTGCTGTTAATTCTAAAAATGATGAAGATAATGCTATTGCCGGACTAAAGCACCCAGAGGGCGTGCTTAGACCAGATGATTTTGTATCGATAAAAGCAAATTGGAACAATAAGGATCAGAATTTACGAGAGTTAGCTGACGAACTATCTTTAGGAATAGATAGTTTTGTGTTTGTTGATGATAATCCTGCGGAGCGTGAAATAATAAAAAATCGATTGCCGGCAGTAGCTGTTCCTGATATGGATGTAGCGGAGAATTATATTAAGATTCTTGATGAATCCGGATATTTTGAAACCACGACAATAACGGAAGATGATCTGTCCAAAACAAGCCAGTATAAAGCAAGAGCACAGGCCAAAAAAGAACAGGCGGTATATGAAAACTATGATGATTATCTGAAAAGCCTTGAGATGAAAGCTGTAGTTACTGAATTTGATCCAATCTGTATTCAAAGAATTGCACAGCTTACAAATAAAACAAACCAGTTCAATTTAACCACTTTAAGATGCAGTGAAGATGATATTCGCCATATGCAAAATGCTCCTGATTATATCTGTTTATGCGGCAGGCTTATAGACAAATTTGCAGATAATGGCATTGTTACTGTTGTATCAGGGAAAATAAAGGATGATTCTTTGCACATTGAATTATGGCTTATGAGCTGCAGAGTTTTTAAACGTGGTTTGGAAGATCTTATGATGAATGAATTGGTGAAAATCGTAAGAAATACAAATATCAGGCGAATAGTGGGGTATTATAAGCCAACGCCAAAAAATGGGTTGGTGAAGGATTTTTATAGCAATATGGGTTTTTCTTTTGTCAAAGAAGAATCAAACGGTAGTACTATTTGGGAACTTGATACATTATCTTATGAAATGCATACTACGATGATTTCAATGAGTTCCTTATGGCTATAAGCCAGATTGAAGAAACAGTATTTAAGTTGAAAAATGTCTTTCGAAGTAATTCTTAATACATTACCTTGATTGATCGGTAATTAAAAATTTGAATAAGAGTTTTACGAAGGAGGTTATTATGTCTAAATCGAGGTTCAATGCTTTGTTTTTTATAGACATTAACTATGTGGCTCTGGCATATCTTTTTTTTAAGGGAGTAAAAGAAGAATACAATTGCATATTGTTTTCATGTGATGATATAGAAACAGATATAGAGGGTTATTCATATAATTGCCTTGATAATTATCAAGTAGATAATATTATTACATTTGACTATGTGGTTATAGCATCAGATAAAACTGATGAGGTTTATGGAAAACTAAAAAATGCTTACAGGTCATCAATATAAAGTAATGATGATGTTAGAAGCAGCTGCTATTATGCTGACATTTGAAGGATATATTGATTATTTAAGATTTTTAAATAGTTCGTTGATTTCTAATAAGCTCCCAACTGTAATAATCGATGAAAGGAATAAACAATACACAAATGATATGCAAATAGTAATGTCATTTAATTCTAAATTTCTGTTACCTTCTATAACTACAATTTATACCTTGTTTTTGTATAACAATAATTGTCATGTTCATATTAAATAGACTTAGATCTGATGATATGATTCATAAATTTTGGGAAACTTTGTTTTCTCCGGATTTTAGCTACTCTACAGATCAAGAAGCGCTTAACGTGGTATTTAGATATAAGATAAAGTTTTTTCTTCAAACAATTTGGAATAGTTTTCCGATTACGGATACTACGAGTATATCCGAGGAAGATTTTACTAAATTAGTAGACATAACTTGTATTGTTCATTGGCTTTCTGCTCAAAAGGCATGGCTTCCGGAATATGAGGGTTACTGGAGAGCGGTATCTGAACAATATCCATATGCGAAGATTATGTATGAGGAGTATCAGAAAAGACTTGTAGAAAGTGTTGACTTTGTTTCAGGATCATAAAATGCACATTTTTTAGAATGGCATTTGCACACACGAGGTTAATTATGAATATCGCAACCGCCCTGAATAAAAAATATATCAGATATACAGTAGTAATGCTCACATCTCTTTGCGTGAATAATCCGGTACATATAGATGCATATATTTTGAATTCTGAGCTGGATGCAGAAGATTTTGCTAAGATAAGAAACGCTCTTTCAAACTATGATATTAGCGTGATTCCTGTAAACATAAGTTCAGAAAGATTTGATGATAAGCTCCCTAAAGATGATCAGTGGAGCATTGAAATGTACTATAGGCTATTAATGGGAGAAGTTATTCCTGAAAGTGTAGAAAGAATATTATATCTGGATGTGGATCTTATTATAAATAAATCAATCGAAGCTTTCTATAACGTGGATTTTGATGAATATGAGATTATTGCTACGGATGATAGAAGCGGAAATAATGATCCATCTTCTTATGGAGCAAAACATAATGAGATGTTTAAAGAAGCTTATGCAAACGGATACAGATATTTTAATTCCGGTGTTATGCTCATGAATCTAAAGCGATTAAGAAAAGAGTATTCGTTCCAGACATATCTTGATGCAATTGAAGAATGGAACTATGAAATGGATGCTCCGGATCAGGATATTTTGAACTGGGTACATTGGAAAAAAATAGGATATGTTGATTGTAAAGTATATGATTATTTTTCCAGAATTGCTCACAGAAACAAGGTGACCTACAAAGATGCCAAAGAAAAAATAGCTATAATTCATTATTCTGGTTCAAAGCCATGGGACTTTAATAATTTTCATTTTGATATTGAGAAGATTTGGTGGGAATATGCAAAGCTAACACCTTTTTACGAAGAATTGCTTGAAGAGTTTGTTGAAAAAGCAATGACTGATACTAAGATAGAAAATTTTCTGTTTGATCTTTTTAAGACTAATTATGAGTTGAAAGATACTTTGGGTAAAGCATATGAGCTTATGAAAAAGAGGATAGATAATAAATGATCAAAGTAAAAATAAATCTTGATAAGGATAATTATTTACAGGCGATAGTTGCATTGACTTCGCTTTGTAAAAACTATACTGGTCATGTTTTAGTTCTTTTTCAAAATGAAGGTTTAAGTGGCGAAGAAATCGAAATGTTAAAAGATGCGTTACATAAATATGATGTTGAAGTTAAGCCTTTTAATGGAGAAGAGGATTTCTTTAAATTTGAATCCAATATCATAATAGATGGTAGTGTATCGGAAATATTAGAATCGGAAGACAATAGTCATAATAAGGATTTTTTGTCAATTGCTATTAATGCGGATGCCGCTCACGATGAGGGAATTGGGTATGACGATATAAAAGGTATACATCCAATAATATCTTTTCCAAAAAATGGGCCATGGTCGTGTTCTGATCTGCATTATGATATAGAAAAGATATGGTGGGAGTATGCAAAGCAAACTCCTATATATTTAAAACTTATGGAGTTATTTTTAGATAATGCTCTATCTGATTCGACTTTGGAGGATTACGCAAATAGTATATTTGAAGAAAACAAAAAACTCACAAAGGCGTTAAATGAAGTAAAAGCAGTTCTTACATAATCAGAAAGTATATTAAGGGTGGAAAGATATCAGAAGATGTACTCCAGAGAATAATATTGGCCGGGCAGAGTGCTCCTACGGATAGAAACCGAAAGTCTGCCAGGATTATATTTGTAAAAGAAAAGCTCGTAGAAATATATAATGAGGCACTTGATTATCTGGTTGAGAAAGTTTCCAAGACTGGAAGTATAAATCCTTTATATTCATCAACCATGAGACTGGATGCAAAACGAGAAGAAGTGTTATGGAATGCAGAGTATCTGGTTGTTTTTATTGGTAATAAGTCAAGCCTGGTAGATGCTGCTATTGCGGCTGAAAGGATGCAGCTTGAGGCAGCGGCCTTGAGAGTTGGAACAGGATATAGGGGAGATATGAAGGAAGCTATTAACAATGTTGATGATATCAAAGAAATGCTTGGGGTAAAAAATAATGAAGAGGCATTGATCTGTTTTGCCATGGGTATTCCGGATATAAGGTACTTGCAACCGGCTGTAAAGGCTAATAGAAAAGTTAAGTATCTATGAATGTTAAGTATTTGTCTACATAAACAAAGGATGATTAGCATTTTTACATTCACAATGAAATATGCATTGTCTTGAGTATGCTATAAGTGAAGTGGAATTTTGAACCATAATACTAAAAGTGGATGTTAGTATTGAAAGAATAATAGGTGCAGTTGCGAGGTGGCAATGAAGGTCGTAATCCTGGCTGGCGGATTTGGAACCAGAATATCCGAAGAATCGCATTTAAAACCAAAACCAATGATAGAAATCGGCGATATGCCGATACTTTGGCACATTATGAAAATTTATTCTCATTATGGTTTTAATGAGTTTATTATCTGTGCCGGTTATAAGCAAAGACAAATAAAAGAATGGTTTGCGGATTATTTTATGAATACCTCTGATGTTACCTTTGATTACACTAGCGAAAACGGTAGCATCACTTATCATGATAAAAGTATTGAACCATGGAAAGTTACTGTGGTTAATACAGGGCTTAATACGCAGACAGGCGGACGAATAAAACGGGTACAAAAGTATATAGGGCAAGAGCCTTTTATGCTTTCTTATGGTGATGGAGTAGCTGATATTAATATTCCAGAGCTTATTAAGTTCCACAGATTACACCATAGTATATGTACACTTTCTATGTATAATTATGGGCAGCATAAGGGCGTAGTAGAAGTATCCGGAGATGGGATGATCGAAGCATTTCGTGAAAAATCTGATGACGATGGTGAACTGATCAATATCGGATTTATGATATTAGAGCCTGAGATTTTTAATTATATTAAAGATGATGATACTGCTTTTGAAAAAGAACCGATGGAGGCTTTGGTAGAAGAGAAAAAGCTTGCAGGGTATGTTCATACAGGTTATTGGCAATGCATGGATACACTTAGAGAAAAGAACCAGATTGAGCAGTTATGGAATGATGGCAATGCTCCGTGGAAGATATGGGAGGATTAGCTATGAAGAAAGCTCTTGTTACCGGGGCAAATGGATTTGTAGGAGCAGCTGTTTGTAAACAGCTTGCTTTAAAAAACTATGAAGTCATAGCTGTTATTAGGAACCAAGCGTCTGATATATCAAGATTGGCAGGAATTCCTGATATTAGAATGGTTTATTGTGATTTGTCAGATATCAAGAATCTACATCATGTAATTGCTGACAGAGATGTAGATTATACGTACCATTTCGCATGGACAGGAAGTTCAGGATCTCTTAGAAGTAATTATCGTGTTCAGACTGACTGCGTAAAGTATACTTGTGACGTGGTAAAAGCGTGTAGCGAAATAGGATGTAAACGCTTTATTTTTGCCGGTAGCATTATGGAATATGAGATTCAAAACGCTGTCAAAAATGAAGGTAAGTTATCTGCAAATACAGTATATTCAAGTGCCAAGCTTGCTGCTGATAACATGGCTCGCGCTATATCAAATGACCTGGGAGTAGAGTATATATGCGGCATTATATCTAATATCTATGGCCCAGGGGAAAAAAGTCCGAGGCTTGTTAATTCAACTATAAGAAAACTTCTAAAAGGCGAGCACTGTAAGTTTTCAAGCGGAGAGCAATTATATGATTTTATATACATAGACGATGCGGCCAGGGCTTTTACTGTTATTGGTGAGAAAGGAACTAATAACAGATCATACTACATCGGTACTAATCCTCGAAAGTTAAAAGAATATCTACAACTGATAAAAGATGTGATAAATCCTGATATACTACTTGGATTTGGTGAACTTCCGGATCCTATTACAACTCTTTCATATTCTGAATTTGATGTTTGTGCATTGGAAAATGAATTTGATTTTGACTCAAATATTTCTTTCAAAGAAGGAATTGAAGCAACGGTTAGATATATCAAGGAGAATATATATGAGCAAACTTGATTTTTCTGAATTGGAACTTCCTGGGGCATATGCGATTACAAACTTTTTTTTCCAAGATAATAGAGGGAGTTTTATAAAAAGTTTTGACAAAGTAATATATAGCGAATGTGGAATAGAATTTAATATTAACGAAACGTTTGTTTCTGTGTCGGTTCAGAATGTTATACGTGGGCTTCATTTTCAGCTGAGAAATCCGCAGGCTAAACTTGTATGTGTACTAAAAGGTAAGGCTTGGGATGTGATTGTTGATCTTAGAAGAAACAGTCCAACTTATAAAAAATGGATAAGTATAGATTTAAGGAGTGATGGCCGAAATGCAGTATATGTCCCCAAAGGATTTGCACATGGTTTTGTGGCATTATCAGATGATACCACAATGCTGTATCAATGCGACGGGGACTATGATATAGAGACAGATACGGGGATATTATACAATGACAAGACTATTGGAATTACATGGCCGATAGATACGAGAAAAGGTGTCTTTTCTGACAGAGATTTGAAACTGATGACTTTTGAAGAATTTGAGAAGAAGGCGATTGAATATGGATTTGGAGAATAAGCCGTTAGTATCTATACTTATACCTACTCACGAAAGACCTCATTATTTTGCTCTTGCACTTGCCAGTGCTGTAAATCAAACCTATGACAATATTGAAATCATTATTTCCGATAATAGTAGTGGAGATGAGACGCAGAAGCTTGTAGAAGAATTTAAAAAGACCTATAAAAATATCAAATATTTTCATACTCCTGATCTTCCTATGTGGGATAACTGGCAGAAATGTTGGGACAATATGTCAGATGATGCGCAATATATCAATTTCCTGATGGATGATGATCTTTTTGCTCCAAATAAGATTGAATATATGGCAGCTCAGTTTTTGAGTAATCCTGATATTTCTTTAGTAACATCATATAGAAAGCTTATTGATAAGGATGGGAATTTTCTGGAAGATAAAGATTTTAATGCTTCTCCATTTACAGATAAGCTTTTACATGTAAAGGGGTATGAAGCCGGTTTACATTTTTTGCTCACTGGAAAGAATTGGATAGGAGAGCCGACAACAGTTTTGTTTAATAGAGAATATACTGACGGCTTTTTTAAAGGCTGGGTAGGAGATGAAAAATATCTGATTCTTGATTATCCATTGTGGCTACGATTACTTGAAAAAGGGGACATGATATATATTAACGAGCCGCTTAGCTTTTTTAGATTGCACGATGAAAATGATCAAAAGGATTTTAGGACAATAGTTAAGGGATCTGTATCTATGGCACTTACGATCAAGAATGCATGGAACAATAAAAAGTATCTGGATAGTCCTGATAAATTGCATGTTTCACAATTTCATTGGATAAGAGAAGCAACCTTGATCATTGCTAATTGTTATGAAGACCACTATAAAGGTGAAGAATTTGATGATCTACTTTTGGCATACAAAGATATGTGTGAACGTTATATTGAAAAAGAACCTGATAAGCTGAGTTTTCATATTTAGAGATTAATGATAAGAGTAAAACATGTTTGATGACTGGTAACGCATATGGCAAGCAATAGAAAAATCGCTTTCATAATCTGCACCAATAATAAGATACAATTCGATGAATGCAAGCTGTATATAGATAAGCTTATAGTCCCCGATGGCTATGAGACAGAGCTTATTCCTATATATGGCGCTGTTTCTATGACTTCAGGTTACAATAGCGCCATGGCAGAAACTGATGCCAGGTATAAGATCTATATGCATCAGGACGTTTATATAATCAATAAATATTTCCTTTTAAATATAATTGATATTTTTAATAAAGATGATTCCATAGGTATGATCGGTATGATAGGGAGCCCACATATACCAGCTTCAGCTGTTATGTGGTTAGGTGACAGAGCTGGTAACTTTAGATCATGGCCTGGTGGAAATTTTGAACATGAAAGAATCACAGAAGATTCTATAATTCATGAAGTTGAGTCTATTGATGGCTTCATGATGGTCACAAGGGTGGATGTGCCTTGGAGAAGCGATATCTTTGATGGGTGGGATTTCTATGATGTATCTCAATCCTTTGAGATTCGAAGGAAAGGTTATAAGATCGTAGTACCAGAACAGCTGTCGACCTGGTGTGTTCATGATGATGGAGTTATCATGTCGCTTTGGAACTATGACCGGTATAGAAGAAAGCTTATAGATAGTTATAGCAATATGATTCCTGAAGCAGACGAACAGGATCCTGAGTATAAAGCTTATCTTGAGATTATAAGAACATATAGCGATAATACCGCTGATATGCAGGGAATGCTTGGCAGCATAATAGAAAAAATAAGTGATATTATAGGAAGCCATGAGGCAGGAGCTTTTAGTACCATATGTGATGCACTTAAAGATAAAGACAATCTTTTAAGAGCTTCTTCAAGGCTTACACAGATACAGCTATTGGGAAGCTGCGTTCAAAAAGAATACGCTATGAAGCTTCCGACTTTTATAGATGATGTATATGATATTGATGAATTTGAAGATAAACTTCTTGAACTAAAACTTATGTTAAGAAGGATAGAGCTTAGTAGCACAGTTACATTAAAACAAGAAGTGATGGAAGCATATGCTTTCATTCGTGACAGGCATATATCGCCATTTAGTATACAAGCTATGCTTTATTCGCATATTTCTATCTATGTCGAGCGTGAGAATATCATGCTTTCTATCGCATCTGATATGCTGGAAAAAGGAGATGCTGCAGGAGCATTCCTTACACTGTCACTTATCCCTAATCCTTCGGAAGAGACGGGGCGGTTGTTGGAAGAATTTAGGAGAGCATAACTATTGGATCAAGTGATAAAATCGATCCAGATGTTCGTTGTTGCCAAGCTTAGAAGGCAAAATGTATAATATTGTAGAGATTTACAAGAATATCCCGAGAATTTTAAAGAATGGTTAGTAGGTGTTTGAATGTGTTTTATACATTTACGCCTTTATAATTACAGAGGTGAATATCGAATTGAAAAAGCTACCAATCGGTATACAAGGTTTTGAAAAATTAAGGACAGATGGGTTCTTATATATAGACAAAACGAGTTATATTTATGAGCTGGTACATAACAATGTACCCTATTTTCTTAGCAGGCCTAGAAGATTTGGAAAGTCGCTTTTGTTGTCTGCAATGAAGGCTTATTGGGAAGGTAAGAGAGAACTATTTAGAGGTCTTGATATCGAGAAACTTGAAAAGGATAATCCGGAAGCGTGGCAGCCATACCCGGTTTTTTACTTTGATTTTAATGGAGATAGTTATACTAAGACTTCTATAGAAATTGTACTCGATGGTATGCTTCGTGATTGGGAAGATATTTATGGAGATCAGTTCAGAGACAGGACTCTGGGGGATCGTTTTCAAAAAGTATTGGAGCTTGCAGCTGAGAAAACAGGCAGGCGCTGCGTTGTACTTATTGACGAGTACGATAAACCTCTTTTAGATACTTCAGAACATGAAGAAATACAAGAGCACATCAGGGACGTTTTCAAAGGCTTTTTTAGCAGGTTGAAGAAAGCTGACGAAGTTATTCAATTTATTTTTATTACAGGTGTATCTAAATTTCATAAAGTTAGCATTTTTAGTGATCTAAATCAGCTTAAAGACATATCTTTAACAAGACAATATGCAGGTCTTTGCGGTATTACAGACGAGGAACTTCTTAAATATTTTGATAGTGATATAAAGGCTCTAGCTGTTGGGAATATAAGGTAAATAGTATAATAAATTATAATTAAGCCATATTTTAAGCGGAGTGTGCATTGATTATATATAATTAAACTTTATAAT